>JAGCXJ010000135.1 GCA_017961385.1 Lachnospiraceae bacterium | reverse complement strand
GTCTGAGCGCTGCTATAGATACAAGCCTTGGATCGTCCCAGCCGTCAACCTTTCCTTCCAAAACGAGCTTTTTGATATATCTCTTTCCCGTTACTACGTTCTTAAGATACATCTTTGCCTGCTCGATCTGACGCGGAGGATTCTCATATTCAAGCTCTCTTACGACCCAGTCGTAAAGCGGACGGTGATCCTCAAACTCAAGCGTGCATATAGAATGCGTGATGCCTTCTATTGCATCCTCGATGGGATGAGCAAAGTCATACATCGGATATATGCACCACTTGTCACCCGTATTGTGATGCGTCATATGCGCGACACGATAGATGACCGGATCTCTCATGTTCATGTTGGGGCTGTTTATGTCTATGCTCGCACGAAGGACCTTTTCTCCGTCAGCAAATTTGCCGTTCTTCATATCCTCGAACAGAGCAAGGTTTTCCTCGATGCTCCTGTCAGATGAGGGATCCTTCTTACCGGGATGTTCAAAATCTCCCCTGTATTCCTTTATCTGATCCGCGGTAAGATCTGAAACGTATGCCTTTCCTTTTTTTATGAGCTTTACGGCAGCCTCATACATCTGAGGGAAGTAGTCGGACGCAAAGAACAGCCTGTCTTCATAATCGGCTCCCAGCCACTGTACGTCTTCCTTTATTGACTCGACGAACTCAATATCCTCCTTTGTGGGGTTCGTATCATCGAATCTCATGTTGAATTTGCCGCCGTACTCGTTAGCCAGTCCGTAGTTAACAAGGATCGACTTTGCATGTCCTATATGAAGATAGCCGTTAGGCTCGGGAGGAAATCTGGTATGGACGGTGTCATAAACACCCTCTGCCAGATCCTTGTCTATCATCTGCTCGATAAAATTCCTGCTCTCTGTACTCATTGTTTCGCATCTCCAAAAATAAATTATTTAAAAATAATAGCACAACCGGCCACACTCGTAAAGATTATGTGATCTACATGTATTTTGCCATAAAGTCATCATGTGTCATTGGTCTGTCAAAATAGAAGCCCTGGACAAGCCTTACCTTCATGTTCTCCAAAACCTCATACTGCTGTTTTGTCTCGATACCCTCTACGCATATATCGACATCGATCGCAGAGGCAAGCTCTGCAACCATCCTGATAAATGACTGAGAATAGTCATCCTGTGCAAGCTCCTTGACAAATGACTGGTCGACCTTTATTACATCAAGAGGTATCTCTCTTATATGATTAAGGGATGAATATCCCGTTCCGAAGTCATCCAGCGCTATCCTGATGCCCATCTCACGGATGGATGTCATGATACCCTTCATCCTGTTCATATCGTTAATCGCAAGCGATTCGGTGACCTCAAGCGTCAGATTGTGCGGGTTGATCCCGGTCTTTTTAACAACTCTCTCGATGCTCTCGACTATATCGTTCTGCATAAGCTGCACAACGGAAAGATTGACATTTACCTTGTATTCGGGATGTCCGTTGTCATTCCAGAACTTAAGTGTCCTGCATGCTTCCAATAGGACATGCTCTCCGATGGGATTGATAAGACCCAGATACTCTGCAAGCGGGATGAAATCTCCGGGTGAGATAAATCCCATCTCCTTTGACTCCCATCTTACCAGGGCTTCCGCTCCCACACATGGATTTCCCTCTTTCTGTATGTCTATTATAGGCTGATAATATACCAAAAACTCTTCTATGGACTCGCTGGTCGCATCCCTCATGTTCTTTTCCATATCAAGACGCTTGTTTGCATCCGATGTGGAACCGGTCACATACTTGGCGACCCTGTTCTTTCCGGACTTCTTGGCCTCATACATGGCAACATCCGCCTTCTGTATGAGTTCTCCCACCTTGTCGCCCTCTTCGGGGAAGACGACTATTCCCATGCTCATGGTGCAGTAGTATTCTCCGTCCTTTAAGATGAAGGGAGACAGAAAGACATCTTTTATATCGGATATGATCCTGTCAAGCTCATCGAACGCTCTCGGATGAACTATCATAACGAATTCATCGCCGCCCATTCGATAGCAGTGATCCTCAAGTCCCTTTATGGAGCTGATGCCCTGGCTTATATCCTTTAAAAGTACATCTCCGTACTGATGTCCGAGGGCATCGTTGATATGCTTAAAATCATCAAGGTCCATATACAGCAGTGCACCGCACTTATCGCTCTTTTTCGATTCATCTATGACTCTTGCAAGGTCTCTTTCACAGCATAATCTGTTAAACAGGCCCGTAAGGAAGTCGGTATATGCCTGCTGCTCTATCCTCTTTTGATAATTCTTCTTGTCAGTGACATCATATATGGCAAACAGGCATACCTTCTTGCCGTTTACCCATGAAATGACGTTATGGTGTATCTCATAGTTGAGTCCCGTAGTATAGTCGTAGAACTCTATCTCCTTCCCCGACTCATGTCTGTCCCACAGTATCTTTTCAAGTTCGGGATTTATCTTTTCCTTTGAAAACAGCTTCTTCATGATCCTGTTCTCAAAATGGACCACACCGTTGTTATTATCCAAAACTATGATCGCACAGCCAACGTGCTCCAGTATCTCTTCCAAGGATGCATACGAGCTTGCGAGCGAATTTTTCTGTATCTTTCTCTCTATGCTGCTCTGCAGTATCCTTGATGCGTCCGCCAAAAACTGCAGTTCATCAATGTGCCATGACCTCGCAAGAACGGTCTCGACATATACGCAGTACATGTCTTCACCGTATACGGGCATGGCTACAACGGCCTTTACGCCTAAAATGTCCCATTCCTCGATGTCAAGCTTTCCGGTAAGAAGATCTCCGGAGAGTATGACAGGCTTGTTGCCTTCAATGAAAGGAAGTCTCTTCTGTATGTGATTTCTGTCATATATGGGATGAGTGGAATTATCGCTCCACTGGCATAAAACGTCCATGGAATCCTTGTCAAGCGTCCTTACAACCATTGCATGACTCGTATTCAGATATCCGGCCGTTATCGCTAAGAACCTTGCAGCGATCGTCTCGAAATTCTTGTCATCGTTTAAAAGCTTTAGGATATCCGTAAGGGCATTGGATTTTGACAAGGAAGTGGTCAGCTCCCTTGCATATTCGCGGGACTGCCTGTTCTCCTCCTCGTAGTGATATTCTGATATGCGCATCCGCATGAACTCATCGGCTATCTCTCTTAAGACATCTACAGCGTTTAAGAAACCCGCAAAAGAAGTGCATCTGCTAAGTCCGCTTATCGAATGCATATCATCGGATACTCCCGCACATATAATAAAGACATATCTGCATCTGTTCGCTGCCCTTATTGCGGTTGCCGCAACCTTTATATCGCCTGCAGCCGTATCCTCTATCACCTGATCCTCGAGATTCTCGATAGCAACCCTTGAATAAAGATCCCTTATCATATCCTCGTTCACATATCTTGAAAGGATCTCTCTGTCCTCTTGCGAACACTCATAATCAAAGAGCAGTTCTCTGGAATCCGACAGGCAACACACATAAACGCCGGTACTTTTTGAATACTTACCCGCGTATTTTTTGATCTTTTCTATATCTGAACTAGTGTACTCTGTGGTATACATCATATAGCCTGCCATGTTCAAATTGTGATATACTTAATATATCATTTTTTTTGTTTTTTATAAAGGGAGCTCAAATGGATTTTTTGCGCATACATCGGGAAAAGATAAGCGTGATCATGATACTGCTTTTAACGCTCGTAAGCATGAGCATATTTGTCTTTCTGCAGCCTTTCGGCGACGGACCCGATGAGATAAACCGCTACAAGGTTGTATCCTATATAGAGACATACGGTCATATCCCTAAAGGTGACGAACCTCAGATCATTATAGACGGCTACGGTGCATCCTATGCTTTTCAGCCGATCCTCACATATATGATCGAAGGATTTTTGCTAAAGATCCTGTCACCGCTTTCTCTTTCCTTTGACATAAAGCTGATAATAGCCAGATATGTAAATGTTATCTTCGGGCTTATCGGAGCTTTCTTTACGATAAAGCTCTCAAAGCTCATATTTGATGATGAACAGGCAGCATATCTGTTTTCACTCTCTGTAATACTGCTGCCCCAGAACATCTTCATATATACATATGTGAATACGGACGGCCTGGGGCTTATGTCAGTCATCATCATGATCTATGCCATCATAAGGGGCTACAGATATGACTTTGACAGGAGCTCATTAATCGCGCTTGCAGTATCCATCTCACTGTGTCTTTTGTCATATTATAACTGCTACGGCTATATACTCATGGCATTTATCGCATTTATCCTGTATTTTGCCGTTAACAGGTCATATAAGCAGATGTTTGCAAAGGGTCTGCCCATAGCCTTATCTGTACTTGTACTCTCAGGATGGTGGTTTATCAGAAACTGCATCCTCTATGGCGGCGATATATTCGCACTAAATGCAAGAAGAGAATGCGCTCAGGCTACGGGAAACATTCTGTGGCTTGAAAACATGGCTAACACCTATCAGGCTCAGGGCTACAGCCTGTATGAGATGGTGTTTGAGACCGACTACTATACTCTTGTATGGAAGAGCTTTATAGCTATGTTCGGCCCCATGGCCATACCGACTCATCACTATGTATATATGGGTTTCAAGTACCTTGCTGTGATCTGTCTTTTATCCCTGCTAATACCGATAAGATCAAAGATCATGGATTCTTTGAAAGGATCATACAGATATATCATATGGTCAGTGCTTATTGCAGGTATGATCATTCCCGTCATACTTGCCCTGTACTATTCATATACATGGGATTTCCAGCCTCAGGGCAGATACTATCTTCCCTGTCTTATACCGCTTGCCATGATACTCTGTAGCGGCATGAATAAGCTCATATCCGTCATATATTCATTCGTTCAAAAACATACAGATAACAAAAAGGCCCCTGCTTACGCAAAGGCCTTCATATATCTTGCACTTTATGCATTCTTCTTTATGAGTCTTGTCATTTCTCTCTACAAGCTCATTTCCTACTACAGAGCTTAGGCATCCACACTGTAGTTTGGAGCTTCCTTTGTGATATGTATATCATGAGGATGACTCTCTTTAAGGGAAGCTGCGCTTATCTTTACGAACCTGCCGTTCTCTTTAAGCTCCTCGATGGACTTGACGCCGCAGTAACCCATGCCTGATCTTAATCCGCCAAGCAGCTGGAATACTGTATCTTCAACATATCCCTTGTAAGCTACACGTCCTTCAACGCCCTCCGGAACAAGCTTCTTTGCATTGGTCTGGAAGTAACGATCCTTTGATCCGTTCTCCATGCCTGCGATAGAACCCATTCCGCGGTAAACCTTGTATTTTCTTCCCTGATACAGTTCAAACTCACCGGGGCTTTCCTCGCATCCGGCAAACATGCTGCCCATCATGCAGACACTTGCGCCGGCAGCGATAGCCTTTGTGATATCTCCCGAATACTTGATACCGCCGTCGGCGATTATCGGTATTCCGTATTCCTTAGCTACTGCATACGCATCCATTACTGCTGATATCTGAGGTACACCGATACCTGCAACGATACGTGTCGTACAGATACTTCCGGGTCCCATTCCTACCTTTACGGCATCAGCACCGGCCTCGATAAGATCTCTAGTGCCTTCGCCTGTAGCAACATTGCCTGCGATAACAGGAAGATCCGGATATCTTTCCTTGATCATCTTTAAGCATCTTACAACATTTGCAGAATGACCGTGAGCAGAGTCAAGTACGATGACATCTACCTTTGCCTTTACAAGAGCATCTACTCTCTCAAGAACGTTGGCTGTTATTCCCACTCCGGCTCCGCATAAGAGTCTTCCCTGTGCATCCTTTGCAGAAAGGGGATACTTGATGGTCTTTTCAATATCCTTGATGGTAATGAGTCCTTTTAAGTTGTAATCATCATCAACGATGGGTAATTTTTCTTTACGTGCTGCAGCAAGTATCTTCTTTGCCTCCTCAAGGGTTATTCCCTCTTTGGCTGTTATGAGATTCTCGCTTGTCATAGATTCCTTGATCTTCTTTGAGAAGTCTTCCTCAAACTTAAGATCTCGGTTAGTGATGATACCTACCAGTTTTCTGCCTTCCGTGATCGGCACACCTGATATTCTGAACTTTCCCATAAGTTCATCGGCATCTTTGAGTGTATGTTCGGGACTGAGAGAAAATGGATCTGTTATAACGCCGTTCTCTGAACGCTTAACCTTGTCGACCTCGTCAGCCTGTTCCTCGATAGACATGTTCTTGTGTATTATACCGATACCTCCCTGTCTGGCCATTGCTATCGCCATACGGTGTTCAGTCACGGTATCCATGCCTGCGCTCATAATAGGAATGTTTAGCTTGATTGTCTTGGTAAGCTGTGTTGAAACATCGATTTCATTTGGCACAACCTCTGCGTATGCAGGTATAAGCAGCACATCATCAAAGGTTATTCCTTCGCGTATGATCTCGCCCATTGTCTCTCTCCTTTCGCTGTTATGTTGTTTTGGTTTTAAATATGATTTGCGTTCTAATTTATCACAAGTAAATCACAAATTCAACCACATATTTTACAAATTATTTGAAAATTTTTCTCGGAGAAAAGTAACTTATCACATCAAGCAGTTTTTCACCCGGCTCAATGAGTATCTTTAATCCGCCGTCATAGAAAACGGCATAGACATTGTCTGCATTCTGCTTGTCATGAGAAGTGAAATCCCTTGAAACGCACTGTCTGTTCTTATACTCTGCCATATGATCGCCGTTTACTCTCACAATGGCTTCCATCTTGTCAAGAGTAAGAGTCATTATGTGCTTTCTTCTTGACTGGCTGTAGATCGCATCTATATCTATTTCCTTTTCACAGTATGCATATTCGTATTCTACCTGGCTGTAGCTTCCGGCAAAATATCCTGCTGCTCCAAAAGCCACCGCAACAACATACATCAAGAGTCCTCCTCCGACAGTCGTTGCTCCCAGTACCGCCAGGGCACAAAGCACAAAGCATATGATCCTAAGGATCGCAAGACCGATATTAGTCCTGCATTTTACCATTACCTCTACAATCTCATCTCTCATATCTTTATCTCTCCCTCAAATGAAACCGTCGCGGGACCTGTCATATATACGATGTTTTCTGCTCTGTCCCACTCTATCTCAATGTTACCGCCAAGTACCTTTACGTTGACTTTCTCATCCGTAAGGCCGTTTAGCACGCATGCAACGGCAGTTGCACAGCATCCGGTACCGCAGGCTAAAGTCTCGCCTGTTCCTCTTTCCCATACCCGCATAAATACATGATTTCTGTCAATTATCTTAACAAACTCGGTGTTGGTCCTTTTGGGGAATCTCTCATGATTTTCAAAGTAGGGGCCGATCGCATCAATATCAAGATTTTCGACATCATCCATAAATACGACGGCATGAGGGTTGCCCATCGATACACAGGTCATTTTATATTCATTTCCGCAGACATTTATCTCTTCGTCAATGACCTTTTCATTATCGCTTATTACTGGCACGAGTTTTGACTCAAGTATAGGCGAGCCCATATTGACCCTGACTTTTTCTATCTTCTTATCCTCTCCCGCAAAAAGAGTCAGATACTTTATGGCACCTGCGCTCTCAACACTTATCTGTGTCTTGTCCGACAGGCCGTGGTCATATATATACTTGCCAACGCAGCGGATCCCGTTTCCGCACATCTCGGATCTCGAACCGTCGGCATTGTACATCTCCATCTCGAATTCGGCAGCCTTTCCCGGATTGATGAATATGAGTCCGTCGCTTCCTATCCCGAAATTCCTGTTGCTGAGTCTTATTGCAAGCTCGCTCTTCTTATCATCAGGGATATGTTCTTCAAACCCGTTCACATATACATAATCATTGCCGCAGCCGTGCATCTTTGTAAATTTCATATCATTCTCCTAAGGTGTATCAAGATACTCTAAAAACTCTATCGCCCTTTCAAGATGCGATGTGTTTGAAATGATGATCGCATAACCTTTCTTGTTAGGGAACATGTCATACTCTTTTATCTTTTCAAAATCAGTTATATCTATGCTTAAAGCCTCGTATCTGCCTTTGTAATCCTGCTCATACTCCTGCTCATAGCCTTCTATTCCAACTTCCTCAAAAGGGAAGTCATACCAGACAAGCCTGTCTTCATATTTTTTTAGTACATCCTCGGGCAGTACAGTTGTAAGATCATATGCACAGTCCTGGGCTCTGGCAAATTTCATGAAATCCTCATCACAGAGCATTACATCAAGCTCTCCCACAGCCACATTCATGAATACCTTCTGGATATTTGTCTGATTGTACTGATCAGCGGCATATACGTCTATCAGATAATTGGGATCGATAATGAGCTCCTCTTTCTTTTCATTATACGTAATCGTTTTGGCAAATCCGTCAATGAAAGAATTATAATCGAGAAGATCGACACTCTGACCGTTTACCACGAGCACCTGAAATATGCATTCCTTTCTGGTAGCAAAAAAGTGTATCATGCTTGCCAGTAGGCATATCACAACCACGCCTACGATGAAATGAACCTTATAATAGTAGACAAAGTACTTTGCTCTTTCCTTGCCTGTCTTGCTCTGCCATACTTTTTTTGCTTCATTCTTTATTTCTTCATTTACCGAGTTGAATTCCTGAGGCATCCTTCTACCGCCCTGTTTATAATTCTCTTACCATGGCTTTGAGCTCATCAAGCGTAAACTCATAGTCCGTATTGCAGAAATGACAGTTAACGCTTATGGGCTTTCCATCGTCTATCATGGCCTTAAGTTCTTTTTTACCTACACTTATGAGTGCCTTCTTTACTCTGTCCTTGTCACAGTTGCAGAAAAACTTAATCGGCAGTTCATCAGTATAGTCTATATCAAATCCCTTTAACAGGCATTCCAAAAGATACTCAGGCTCATCTCTTGTTTCGAGCATCTTTGTTACGGGCTCAAGATTCTTTATATTCTCTTCAAGCTTTTCAAGTACTTCATCACTTGCAAAAGGCATGAGCTGTATGATGAATCCTCCCGCCCTTTTTACACTGGCATCATCCTTATTCATGAGAACGCCCAGGCCTACGCTTGATGGGATCTGCTCTGATGTGACAAAGTAATATGTAAGATCCTCCGCCACTTCTCCTGTCTGCAGCATGACCTGTCCGCTGTAGGGCTCTTTAAGACCCATATCCTTTATGACCTGAAGGTATCCTTTTCCGACAGCTCCTCCCACATCCAGCTTTCCTAAGCTGTTTGGAGGAAGCATCACATTTGGATTATCAACATATCCCTTTACTCTTCCCATGCTGTCAGCTGTTACCGTAGCCTTGCCCAAAGGTCCGTCACCTATAAGCTGCAAAGTCACGATATCATCATCGCCCTTTAGCATCGCTCCCATCATAACGGCTCCGCTCATCAGTCTTCCGAGTGCTGCAGTTGCAACCGGGCTTAATCCGTGTCTTTTTCTTGCTTCTTCTACTGTATCGCATGAGACGCATGCAAAAGCTCTTATCTGAGCATTTGCCGCTGTCGCTCTTATCATCTTATCCATAATTTTTCTCTCTTCTTTATATGTCGTCTTTGGCTTTACGCATTTAGCCACTATGTGGATCCTCTGGCTTGTATCACTCACATCATCTTTGCTGTCGGCATCGCTTGCTTCAAGAAACTCAAGTCCGGCTTCCTTAATAAACTGCTTCATCTGCAAAAGAGTATATCCTCTCTGATAATGAGTTTCCGTACTCTTTGAATACAGCTCTCCTTCCTTT
Source organism: Lachnospiraceae bacterium (assembly GCA_017961385.1). Lineage (GTDB taxonomy): Bacteria > Bacillota > Clostridia > Lachnospirales > Lachnospiraceae > Colinaster. The sequence continues at coordinate 4,477 of JAGCXJ010000135.1, read as the reverse complement.
GAAAAGATCGTAAGATCATATTCATTGATCCTGTCCTCGTCAGAATAGAAGTTTTCCCAGATAAAGCTGTAGTCGTCCCTGTTTTCTGCGATCGTGCAGTCTCCTATGACTTCCCTGTACTTATATACCGTATTAAAATCAAAGACAAAGATGCCGTCCTTGTCCAGATAGTTTTCAACAAGCTTAAACGTTGTGATCACATCTTCATCGCTTAACAGGTAATTGATGCTGTCGCATACGCTGACTACAGCTCTTACGGTGCCGTAGAGTTCAAACTCCCTCATGTCCTGCATTAAATACAGGATATCAAGGCCTTCTTCATCGTTTTTATTCTTGGCTATCTGGAGCATATCGCACGAGATATCAACCCCTATCATGTCATAGCCTTTTCTTGAAAGCATCCTTGTAAATATGCCTGTACCGCATCCCAGATCAAGTACAAGTTCTTTCGGGACCTCGTATCTTTCAAAGACTTCCAATACATAGTCAAGCCACTCATCATAGGGTGTATCATCCATAAATATGTCATAGCACTTGGCAAGACTCGTATAACTATCCATTAAGATATCCTTTTAAGAAGGTAATTACCTTATCCATCTGCTCGTCTGTTCCCATGGATATGCGAAGATGATCATCTATCCTTGGCTTGTTAAAGAATCTAACGTAAATGTTTTGAGCTTTAAGCGCTTCAAACAATTCCTTTGCTTTCACGGACTCATGCTTAGCAAATATGAAGTTTGTCTTTGAATCGGCAAAACTGAATCCTAAAGCTTTAAGCTCCTTTTTTACTCTCTCTCTGGTAGCGACAGTCTTTGCGGTTATATCCTTAAAGTAGGCATCGTCTCTAAGCGCTGCAGCTCCGATAGCTATCGTAACGGGATTGAGCGTATATGAGTTGAACGAGAACTTCACATCCTTTAGATAATCGATTATCTTCTTTTGTCCGAATGCCATTCCTATACGGATCCCCGCAAGAGCTCTCGACTTGGAAAAGGTCTGAACGACAACAAGATTTTCATACTTATCTATAAGAGGTATCGCTGATTCGGCTCCGAAATCAACATATGCCTCATCCACGATCACGACTCTGTCCTTATTAAATGCTATGATCTCTTCTATATCTTCAAGCGGCATCTGAGCACCGGTCGGTGCATTCGGATTTGCTATTACAACACCGCCGTTATCGCACAGATAATCCTGTTTTACTATATTAAAATCATCATCGAGTGCCTTTGTCTCATACGGTATCCTGTATAGATCTGCCCATACATCATAAAAGCTGTATGTGATATCAGGGAAAATGATCGGCTTGTCGGAATTAAAATATGTAAGAAAAGCAAGAGCCAGTACATCATCGGATCCTATGCCCACAAAGATGTTGTCGCTTTTTAGATCGTACGTCCTTGCAAGCTCGTCAACAAGCTCCGTAGCATTCGTATCGGGATACTTTCTGAGCTTATCTGCATCAAAGTTCCTTATTGCCTCTGATACGAGCGGCGAGGGCGGATACGGGCTCTCGTTTGTGTTGAGCTTTATAAGATCATCGCTCTTTGGCTGCTCTCCCGGTGTATATGGTACAACTTTTCTTATATTATCATCAAAAGACATTTTCTTTACGTATGATCCGATTTTTTAATGTGATCGGATCTGCTCTTCCTTTCCTAGATTCTCTTTGCACTCATTTATGCTCATATCAGCGGTAATCAACAACCGAATCATGATAGGTCTGCTTTATGAACTCTTCGGTATCTTTAGAATTCAGTGCCTTTATAAGCTGCTTTGTCTTATCGTTTCCCACCTTGCTCTTATCCGTTACAAGACATATTGAAAACATATCCAGTATTCCCGAGTTGCGATTCTCGTCTCCAAGGGATGAAGCCGGGTCTATACCTGAAAGCATCGCTCTGTTGTAGTCGCATATGATGAGTCCGTAAGAAGATGTATCAGGCCATCCCGAATCGAAATCAACTTCTTCCAGGGATATGTTGTGCGGATTGCTTATAACATCTTCCATGCTCGCCTGATAGTATACGTCTTGCTTTAGTTCTATAAGGCCCTTCTGCTCCAAGAGATAAAGCGCCCTGGCTTTGTTGACATCTCCTTTTATCAATGCGACCTTCACATTATTTGTAATTGAAGACAGATCGCTTATCGATCCTCCAAACAAAGCTAGCGGTTCGTAGTAGATCCTCTCTGCGATCTCAAGATCCGTACTGTTTTTCTTGTTGTAGCTGTCAAGGAATACCTGATTCTCATAAAGACTTGCATCAGCTTCGCCGCTTAATACCATTGCATTCGGCTGATCATAATCCGTGCATATGACAGGCTCGATAAGATAGTTGCTGTTTATCAGTGACTCATCTGCTTTTTTAAGTATCTCTTCGGCAGGCACGCCCATTACCGCAACCCTTATCGGCTTTCGCTCCTTTGTCGGCTGCTGAACGGTTACTTCAGCTGTCTGGCCGGAAGATGTGGATGCATTCGTCTCTTCAGCTTCTGTATCGATACTTTCTATCTGAACTTCTATTGCCTCATCCTTCTGTTCGCCCTTTGCACAGGCTGAAAGCGTCATGCATATTATGCAGGCATATAAAAACGCCGTTTTTCTTTTCATATAATGATATGTTCCTTTTTATACATATTAATAAGATAAAACCCGTGGCAAATTATACCATAAAGCCCGTTTGCCCTCAAGTATGTAAGGATAACATGAAAATGTCATTCGTTAAATCATGTTTTAACTCATGTTTTTAATCAAAAATGTCATTTTAAATTGTTTTCAGGCATTAAATTCCGCCCGTGATTTATATCAGCCGTTTTTACGTCTTAAGCTCTTGCATGTCCCGATATATCAATACATTCCTCATTCAACGTCCAAAATGATGAATTTTTGCTTGCAGGATTTCCTGCATTTTTGCAATTTTATAAGTTTACATAAATATTCATCTTGCAAGGATTCTTCAAAATGAAATTTTTTGTCCTTTTACAATGCCTGATTCTACATATAGATTGTGTTTTTATGTAAACACCATATATAGATGTCCGACTTGCAGGATTCTGATATATTTTTGTCAATCTTGCAAACCATGATTTACTAATCAGCGTTTTTTACTTGCAAATGGTTTGTTATTTATTTCATACCACATCATATTGTAGTATCACTTTTGAGAAAAAAGGCGGACCCCGTTATGAGATCCGCCTTGCCATATCACATGTGCTAAATCATTCTTTAGTTGATTCGATGCTCTTTTCGCTCCTGATATCTATCACAGGACCGCCTGTACCGTTTATGTAATCACCCGTTATCACGACTCTTCCGATATTGTCATCCTTTGGTATCTCATACATGATATCGAGCATGAATTCCTCGATGATAGATCTTAATGCTCTTGCACCGGTATCCTTTTCCAGTGCCTTTTCAGCTATCGCTTCTAAAGCGCTGTCATCAAACTCAAGCTTTACCTCGTCCAGTTCAAGAAGCTTTGTATACTGCTTCAGTATCGCATTCTTAGGCTCCTTTAAAATCTTTACGAGCATTTCCTTGGTAAGACCCTGAAGAGTATATATGACAGGGAGTCTTCCAAGAAACTCAGGGATCATGCCAAACTTCTTAAGATCCTCAACTGTTACCTTTTCAAGTATGTTCTTGTCCTTGTCAAACTTGTCCTTGAGCTCTGCTCCGTATCCTATAGATGTGGTCTTGTGAAGACGCTGCTTTATTATCTCGTCAAGATCGGGGAAAGCTCCGCCGCAGATAAACAGGATATTTCTCGTATTGACGGTAGTTAAGGGCACCATCGCATTCTTGCTCATCGCTCCCACGGGAACTTCCACATCTGCTCCTTCAAGGAGTCTTAAAAGCCCCTGCTGTACGCTTTCTCCGCTCACGTCTCTAGAATTATTGTTCTTTTTCTTTGCTATCTTGTCTATCTCGTCTATAAAGACGATACCCATCTCAGCTCTGTCTACATCGTTGTCAGCAGCGGCCAAAAGCTTGGATATCACGCTTTCTATATCATCACCGATATATCCGGCTTCAGTAAGTGATGTCGCATCCGCTATGGCAAGCGGCACGTCAAGCAGTCTTGCAAGAGTCTTTACCAGATATGTCTTTCCGCTTCCTGTCGGACCGATCATGAGCATATTTGATTTCTCGATCTCGATCTCGTCCATCGTTCCTGTCGCAACCCTCTTGTAATGGTTGTATACAGCTACGGAAATGACCTTCTTTGCGTGTTCCTGGCCTATTACATATTCATCCAGTTTAGCCTTTATCTTGTGAGGCTGAGGGATGTTCTTAAGATCTATTATAGGCTTCTTATCCTTTGCGGCCTTCTTAACCCTTGATCTTTGAGCCATGCCGCCTCCTGCAAGGTCAGCAAGATTCAAAAAGCTGATATTGGGAAATCCTCTCAGATACTTTTCAAATTTTATGCTCGCATCCTGAGGTCCCTCCTCCGGCTTCTTTTCGGGTTCT
>JAGCXJ010000134.1 GCA_017961385.1 Lachnospiraceae bacterium | reverse complement strand
GATATGACTATCTTGCAGGGATCGTCAGTCTCAATATATTTAAGATGCTTTAATTTATCCATGCGTTTTGTAAATGCATCTCTATATGTAAAAAAGTCTTCCCAGAGTCTGCTCCCGCTCTCCTTTATTTTGCTTAAACATGAATCTATACTGCTCATTAACAGATACGACGGAGAACTTGTCTGAAACATCTGAAGGTATTTTGTCACCTTCTCATAATACTCATCATTTACATGCAAAAGTCCGGTCTGCGTCAGTGTCGGAAGAGTCTTATGCGTACTCATTACGACTAGATCTGCAGCTCCTACCGCGCTTTTGGGAAATCTATCATGAAAACCGAAATGTGCTCCGTGAGCCTCGTCAACAATGAGCGCTGCTTTGTTTTCGTGACAGATATGTGCGATCTTTTCAATATCACTTACCTTTCCCTCATAGGTCGGAGAAGTGATGATCACTGCATCAAAATCTGCACTCTTAAGCTTATCTTCAACCTCTTTTGGATCGATAGATTCAAACATCCCGTCTTTCTGAGACGGGAATATGTATTCCGCCTTCAGCTCTCTTAAAGCTGCTGCATGATATACGGATTTGTGGCAGTTTCTTGCGATCAGTATCCTTCCGCATGGCTTTGTTGCTGCAAAGACAGAAGCCAGAATGCCGACAGTGCTTCCGTTTACCAAAAACATGGTATGCTCTGCTTTGTAAAGCTCTGCCGCCCTTTTAAGAGCCTCCTTTATAAAGCCTTCCGGCTCATACAGATCGTCATAGCCTACAATCTCGGTTATATCTATCTCAAGCGCATTTTTGATCTGCCCGAAACCGTCTCTTCTCTTATGCCCCGGCATATGCATGGGATATATGTCACTGTCATACAGCTTTTTCAGTTCATCATACATATCTTACCAATAACTAACTACAGGGAATCCTGCTTCAACCTGCTCATATATCTGTTTTGCCACCGAAAGCGGAAGATTTATGCATCCGTGCGAACCTGCGCTCTTATATATGGTCCCGCCGAATTTGTTTCTCCAGGTAGCATCGTGCATGCCGACACCGCCTTTGTACGGCATCCAGTAATATACAAACGATGCATATCCGGGACCTCTTAAGACTACGCTCTGGGCCTTGTAGGTCACTCCGTATATTCCATCCGGAGTCTTGTGTCCGGCTGAAACATTTCCCGATACAAGGTCAGTATCCAAAAAGAGTTTTCCGTCCTTGTACAGATAAAGATGCTGGTTTGAAAGATCTATCTCAACATATGAACCTCCGATATCATCTGATCCCTTTGCATATGCTTCATGCAGATGAACCGGCTCCTTTATCTGTTCGCCGCCTTTTTCAAGGCAGGCCATCAGCTCCTCTACCTCTGTATCCACATCGGTAAGCCAGCCGTAGTCACCTCTCTTGATATTTTTTATATCACCGCTGTGAGTCCTGAAACGAAGCTCCTTGTTGTACGTGTCATAATATCCGGCACTTCTTTCAACATACTGTCTGACCTTTGCTTCATCTATGCTTACCGTATTATCCTTTACTTTGATCCAGTCCTTGATGACGTATGAATCTATCACATCCCAGTTTCCGTACCAGTCATAGGTTATCTTGGTATTCAGGATACTGTTTGCTCTGTCTCGTTCCTTTACAAGCTTGGCATTGTCTACAGACATGAGAGGATGCTTGTAGCAGTCCTTTTCATCCAGGTTTACTATGATGCGATCGATCCCTGCGGGGATATTATTCAGAGCTTCCTTAACTGCGCTAACGGTATTCTTTGTTTCCAGAATATTTCCAAGGTCACCCTGCAATATCTCAAACTGCTTTGTCTTTGAGTTGTATTCACCTAAAAATGCATTCTGCGGTTCCTTGAGCTTTGATCTGTCATTCATGTCAGATGAGTTGATGATGTCCTTAAGAACGTCTTCATCTACCGTAACATGTGCTGTTACGTCTATGACATTGCTGTGAAGATTCTTATTGATCCAGCCTAACCCGTTAAGAATGTTTCCGTTATAGCGCTCAAGATTGCCAAGATCATAATCGATCGAGGAAATGATGGCCTTTGAATCGATATCAAGACTTACATCTCCCCTGCCGTTTAGCTGCACTATAAAATCAGGCTTTTCGTTCGGATATTCGCTGTATACTGAATTCTTGGATTTAAAACTGAAATCTTTTTTGCCTATATACGTGCCATACGTATAGTGAGAGGCAAAAAAAGCCATTCCGGCAACATATGCTGCGGCAAGTATCAAAAGAAATACTGCCAGAAAAGATACTACCTTCTTCCACTTCATCTTACTCTGTAACCACCGGTGATCAAATCTATATGCTCAAATGGGCACACATAGTAATAATATCATAAAACTACTGCTTTTTATACACTATCTCACGCTGAATATAAAAACTGAGAACAAACAGCAGACAGTCGACGGGGATCTTTACCGCAACCTCGATAAGTGACGGGAATAATCTGTGTCCTGCGCTTACCAGTGTTCCGCTTAAGAGCATGATCACAACGGCAAGAACAGCATACTTGACTGCAGCAGCGGCTTTGCTCCCTTTTCCGTGGAAGACGACTTTGTAGTTGATAAGAAAATTGTAGACTGCCGATATGATACGGGCAGCTATTGTAGATATCATTATATAGTCAAACGGTTTTACCCTTCTTCTTGTGATCGCACAGAAGATACTGAACAGTACCATGTCCACCACGCTCGATGAGAGTGATGACATAAGGAATTTAAAGAATACTACATATATCTTGAAGGAATCCTTTATCGGATTGAAATGACTTGATCTGTTATCTTCCAGATAGATCGTCTCTATAGGAACTTCTTTTATTTCTATTCCGTTATCTTTTGCCAAAAGAAGCATGTTGGTCTCAAACTCGAACCTTTCTCCGTTTTCGGTTAAAAGCTCCTTCATGAAATCGACGTTTATCCCTCTAAGCCCCGTCTGGGTATCGCTTATGGAGATACCTGTAAGAAGCTTCATCACACGACTGGTTGTCTTGTT
>JAGCXJ010000133.1 GCA_017961385.1 Lachnospiraceae bacterium | reverse complement strand
TCCGGGCTCAAGAGTAACATGAGTCCCTCCTACATTGGAAACAAGACCAAATCTGATAGAAGGAGCAAGAACAGTCGAAGTTCCTCCGGTTGAAATGAAATCATGGCTTCTTGATGAAGAATCGGTAACAGCACGATAGGTTCTGTCATTTACATTAAAATCCATAGAGATCTTAACGTTTCTGTCATCACCAAATGTTGTAAAGAATGAACATCCTTCAACATTGGAAGCAAGAATTCCTGTTCCAAGAACATTGGTAGGATCACTTGCATCCGTTGCGGTATAAATAAGCTTATCAGAGTCAGCTCCTGTTCCCATCTGAACAAGAACCTTAACAAGCATATCACCTTCGGGATGGATTATCTCAAGGTAATCATATGAACCGGATAAATAACTGCCCGAACCATCAGGATTGACAGAAGTAGCATCAATGATCCAGTCACAAATAAGATTGGATGCAACCTGCGCTTCCTCCTGTACATTGATTTCGGAAGCTCCTCTTGTGTAGGAACGCGAACTGACATACATAGCACCACCAATAGCTGTTCCGATAACAGCAAGGATTGCCATGGAGATGATCAGTTCAACAAGAGTAAGACCTGCCGTGCCGATTCCTCTAAGTTTCTTCATCATAAACTCCTTTTCTGTAAAGGTACTACAAATTAGTGAAGATTATGTTAACCCCCAAAAAACTTATACTACTATAAATAATTTATCAAAATGTCCAAATATAAGCAATACTTAAAAAATATATTTTTAAGCAGTCTTCTCAGTCTCTATTCTGCCGGTAAACTGGTCTATTTTAACGAGAACTATCCTCTTTCCGTTGGTTACGGAGAACTGGGTGACATATGGACCGTGATCTTTCGCAACACTTCCGTTTCTAAGGAAATATACTTTCAGAGACGATCCTGCGGTAAGAGTGCCGTTGGAAACAGAGTTATCAGAAGGATCAACACAGGTATAATTAACTATAACACCCGGCTTGCCTATAGCTACTTCATCACTGAAAGCCTGCCCGTCAATATACATCTGAATATAAACATAGTCACCTGCAACCTGGCTTATCTCAACATAACCGGACTGTTTTCCCATGATCAAACTTCTGGTCTGTTCCAGCGATGATGCAAGTTTCTCCGCACATGATGTAACCTGCTTGTCGGTGGCTATTGCGGTAGAAAGAAGAACCGCACCTCCGATTATGCCCATAATTGCCAAAACAATTATGATCTCTACAAGCGATATGCCGGCATTATTAAGTTTATGATCTCTGGTTTTCTTAATAGTCATATGCCCTTAATTGTTCTTCCAGTTAATATAGTAAAGCAACTGATATACGTTCCAGGAAACCTCAGGATCGGTACTTGAACCGTTTTCCCAATCCAAAGGAGGATACTGAATGGCAAGATCTGTCGAAATGATGGATCTGTAACCGTTCTGAACACATACAACGCAGATATTCTTCATAAGAACACGGCATTTGTCCGCTTCGGCAAGAACACCGGGTGTAACACTTTCAACATCTTCAAAAACAAACTGTTCGAAGTTCTTATCCTGTCTGTTCGGATCTGCCTGGTTGAGTTCACCATATACACAAATATAATATTCAGGTACGGAAGGGTCGGAATTTCCTGCAAATTTATCGGGATCGGCAGCAGCAATTGCATTAACAAATTCAAGAGCATTATATGTACTATAACTAACTATAGTGCCGTCATTGACATAAATCCTGGATACCGCAATTCCATCGCCTGTATCGGGACCCGAAGAAGTAAGGTTGTGAATGATATTCTTAACAAGTGTCGAATCACTGGGAGCGGTACCGTTATTGGTAATGTCGGTTGAAACTGCGTAATTACTTAACAGAATATCTTTGAATTCCGAGTAAAAATTATCATAGAAATCTTTTCTTCTGTCATCCGCACTTGCAAGGCTGATATACTGCGAATTAGTCATTCTGTAAGCATTACCCATAGCTTCGGAAACAGGAATGACAAGATTACTCTGCATTCTCTCCAGATAAATCTCACCGCTGTAGAATGAGATCTTCGTATTAAGCTCATTCTTCTTCATTCTGTAATTTATTCCTGACATATACAGAATGACTGTAGCAAGTATACTTACAAAGAGAAGTATAATGATACAAACAATAAGAGCCGATCCTTTGTTATTCTTTTTAAGAGATTGCATTTTAATCTTATTATTCATGATCATCACCAATTAAGGAACTCACTTGACATTGTTTCAATGGTACTTCCGGTGCTGGGATTAATGACTTCCACAGTAATCTTGAATCTAGAACCAAAACGACCGATCAAAGGAATATCGCTCTTCTCACTGCCGTAAGGTATGCAAGCCATATCTTCAAGTATATACGAATCATGTTCATAACCCGTGACGGATGTAACATAAAACGTATCTTTATAATTCTGCGAAGCACGAGGTCTGAGAGATGATCTGTCGGAAAGGTTTGTGGGATCGGCATGAACAACATATGTCCTGTTATAGGCAAGAGTTCCGGCACTTTCGGTGACCACAGGATAATAAGCAGTATCAATCTCATCTAAGGTAGAAACATTCCAAAGAAGATTATGATAAAGATTGGTTACAAAAACTCCGTTTCCGTTCAGTCTTATCTCAGGCTTATATTCACTATCAAGATTTTCGACTCTTGCATCAGCATAGAAATCATCTGTTCCGCTTAAAGGAAGCTGCTTGAAAAGATAGAAATCAAGTCTTCCGTCAGTATTGTCCAGATAATCTTGAGTCATATTATTGTTCAGAATAAACGAATCGGTAAATCCGGCAGTATCATCGATCGTTCCGTTTGTATCGTCAAATCCTGCAGTTGCCTTGTATAAAGGATAATAATAGAAGAAAACTGATGATGCAGGACCCGTTGTCAATACATCATCCTCATAAGGAGGAAGGTAATATGACTCGGATGCATCAAGATGTGTATCCGGAGTTGCGTTCAAAACAACATGATAATTGGTTCCGCCGTTTGAATGGTGATTATCGTACTGCAGAGAAGATATTCCATTATATGAAACAAATTCATAATCAACAGTCACCTTAACACCACTGTCATCGGCATCGATCGTGATCACACGCTTAAGTTCAAGCTTCTGGATATCCAGCGAGTCAATTATATAGTTTTCCAACACTGTACGTACCGGATCTGTCGGAGTAGGTGTAATCACTGCATTATCACGTACAGTATCTTTTAATTCTTCCATAAATGCGCTCTGGAATGCTCTATCCTGACCGCGCAGCGAATCAACGGTCACATAATTCGCCGTTACTCCGCTTCTCATGGGATGAAGGGCGGAATAATCCGTTATCGCATCACCGATCGGAACCAAAGTAACCTTAACATTATAAGATCTTCTGTTAGCGTTGCCATTGTCAACAATCTCGTTAACATCATAACCATCAAATGTTTTAACCTTGACACCGGAAATCTCATAATACGATTCACCGGTTAAAGCATTAACCAGCGTGGATTTTCCGGCAC
>JAGCXJ010000132.1 GCA_017961385.1 Lachnospiraceae bacterium | reverse complement strand
GATCTTAAGGGCTATTCGATAGGAAGCGGAATGCTTTCGGGGGAGGATGTCATCTTAAAGGGACTCGTATCAATAAAGCTCAAGGAAGAGGATCCCTTGATGATCGGATATATAACAAGACAGGGAAGCAGCATGAGTGAATACGGAAAGGCGTATATAGAGGAGCTTTTAAAGTACAAGGAGTTATAAGCATCACTTATCGCTCACGATTAAAACGATCAAATTTTCAAAACTGAATATCGATGCTATGATAAGACCATCAAAGCAAGCGTTGCACTAAGGAGGAAAAACTACATGAAAAAAATGCAGATGTGTATGTGTATAAATATTCGAATGCTTAACCCCCGGGTGTGCAATACGGCCTGTCATCCGACTCATCTGTCGGACGAACGGATCAGATGATCTGTCATTTCAGATAATTGATCAGCCGATGCCCGGGGAACCAACCGGGCATTTTTTAATGCCATAAACAAACTGAAGATAAAACCAGGAAAACAGATTTGAAAATTAAGGAGAAAACAAAAATGAGCGATTTAAGATTTGAAACTTTACAGATACACGTAGGACAGGAAGAAGCAGACAGCGCAACAGACGCAAGAGCGGTTCCGATATACCAGACAACATCATATGTATTCCATGACAGCAAGGATGCGGCAGACCGCTTCTCTCTCTCAGCAGGAGGAAACGTTTACGGAAGAATAACAAATACGACACAGGATGTTTTGGAAAAGAGACTGGCTTCACTTGAAGGAGGAAGCGCAGCACTCGCAGTTGCAACAGGTGCTGCAGCAATAAGCTATACGATCGAGGCACTCGCACCCAACGGCGGACACGTTGTTGCACAGAAGACTATCTACGGCGGAAGCTTCAACCTCCTGTCACATACACTTCCTCAATACGGTATCGAGACAACATTTGTTGATGCACATGACTTGAGCGAAGTTGAAAATGCCATAAAGGATAACACAAGAGTTATATATCTTGAGACACTTGGAAATCCCGGAAGCGATATCCCGGATATCGATGCCATAGCTGAGATAGCTCACAAGAGAGGCATCCCGGTTGTAGTTGACAACACATTCGGAACACCCTACCTTATCAAGCCTTTTGAGCACGGTGCAGACATAGTTGTTCATTCAGCTACAAAGTTCATCGGCGGACACGGAACAACACTCGGCGGAATAATAATCGAGTCAGGCAAGTTTGACTTCAAGGCAGGAAACAGATTCCCTCATATCACAGAGCCAAACCCCAGCTATCACGGACTGTCATTCTATGACGCACTCGGTCCTGCAGCATTCGTAACATATATCCGTACGATTTTACTTCGTGACACAGGTGCGAGCATCTCACCGTTTAATGCATTCCTTCTTTTGCAGGGTGTTGAGACACTTTCACTGAGACTTGAGCGTCATGCATACAATACAGCAAAGGTAGTTGAATATCTTTCAAACCATCCTCAGGTTGAGAAGGTCAATCACCCGGCTGTTGCAGATCATCCCGATCACGAGCTCTACAAGAGATTCTTCCCTAACGGCGGAGCTTCGATATTTACATTTGACATCAAGGGCGGTCAGGAAGAGGCATGGAAGTTTATCGATAACTTAAAGATCTTCTCACTGCTTGCAAACGTAGCCGATGTAAAGAGCCTTGTTATCCATCCCGCATCAACTACTCATTCACAGCTTTCCCAAAAGGATCTTTTGGATACAGGCATCAAGCCTAACACGATAAGACTCTCAATCGGTACAGAGCATATCGATGACATAATCGCAGACCTTGAAAACGGTTTTGCAGCAATAAGATAATTCATGGCAGGGCTTAGCCCTGCCATATCAATGGATCGGGAGACTAAAGATGGGATTTAATACGATCGCCGTTCACGGCGGTATAAAGGATGAGAGCAAGAAAGCGATCAATCCGCCCGTATACCTGTCATCGACATTCATCCAGCCGGATACCGAGACTGAAGGAGAGTACTGCTACTCAAGAGGAAACAATCCGACAAGAGCAAGCGTTGAGGATCTTGCAGCGAGCCTTGAAGGAGCTAGATTTGCAATAGCCACTTCTTCGGGAATGGCTGCAACAAGCCTTGTCTTTGAACTGATAAAGGAAGGCGAAAAGATACTTATAAACAACAACGTTTACGGCGGGACCTGGAGATTTGTATCAAACCTCTTTGAAAACAGGGGCCTTGACTATGAGATAGTCGATGACTTTAATACATATGATCTTGAAAAATCGAATGCAAAGCTTGTATTCATAGAGACGCCCTCAAACCCTCTTCTGGAAGTGACGGATATAAGAAGGGTATGTGATCTTGCTCATAAAAAGAACATGCTTGTCGTGGTAGACAACACGTTCATGACATCATACCTTCAAAGACCGCTCGAACTCGGAGCCGATATAGTCGTTTATTCGGCAACAAAATACTACGGAGGTCATTCGGATATCCTGGCAGGTCTCATACTCTTAAACGATGAAGCGCTGTATGAGAGATTCAGGTTTTTAAGAAATACGCTCGGAGGCATCCTTTCACCGTTTGATTCCTTTCTTCTTATGAGAGGTATGAGAACACTTGCGCTAAGGATGGATAAGCAGCAGGAAAATGCAAAAAACTTGCCGAGTTTCTTGAAGGCCATGACGGGGCGGACAGAGTATACTATCCGGGACTAAATTCCAATAAGGGTTATGAGATACAGGTTCACCAGGCCAAAGGACCCGGAGCGGTCCTATCCTTTGAACTTAACGAAAAGGACTATGACTTAAAGACCTTTGTATCAAATTTAAGATACTTTGTATTTGCGGTAAGTCTCGGCGGAGTGGAATCTCTTATCTGCAGACCTTCTACCATGACACATGAATCATATAAAAAAGAACTTCAGGAAAAGATAGGAATAAAACCAAATCTTTTAAGACTGTCACCCGGCATCGAGGATATCGATGATCTATTGGATGATCTTAAAAATGCTTTTATAAGAGCAAGGAGGACATTATGAAAAAAATAATAAAGATATCAGCAATTTTAACCCTCGTATCGATCCTTTTACTTTCAGGATGCGGCGAAAGTCAGACGAGCACCTACGAAAAGATAAAAAAGGATAAATACATAACATTTGCGAAAGAAGGAACATATGCACCTTATTCATTCCATGATGATGCGAACAACCTTGTCGGATTTGATGTAGAGATCGCAAGAGCGATAGCAGAAAAGCTCGGAGTCGAGGCAAGATTTACAGAGACACAGTGGGACGGCATCATCGCAGGTCTTGATGCAGGAAAGTATGATGCTATATCAAACCAGGTAAGCATCACAGACGAGAGAAAGGAAAAATACCTTTTCTCTGATCCATATACATATGTATACGGAGTTGTCATAGTCAACGAGGAGAACAATGACATACACAGCTTTGAGGATCTTAACGGAAAAGACGTTTCACTTACTATTACGAGCAACTGGGCTCAGGTAGCGGAAAGCTACGGCGGAAAGATCGTTTCAACGAGCGGATTCAATGAATCTATCCAGCTAGTACTGCAGAACAGAGCAGATGCGACAGTAAATGACAATGTTACATTTTATGACTTTATCGCAAATCAGCCCGATGCAAAGGCAAAGATAGTCGCAACCAGCGATGAAGCGACAGAATCAGCGATACTTATAAGAAAAGGCGATGATGACCTTCAAAAAGCCATAAACGATGCACTTTCGCAGCTAAGAAGCGAAGGAAAGCTTACCGAGATTTCAGAAAAGTACTTCGGTACAGACATAACAAAACCAAACTAAGCAAAAAAACCAATGCTAAGGAGATAGCATATGAGTATAAGATTAATTGAAATACTGATAAGTTCACTGCCCAAAATACTCTTGCCGGGGCTGATCTATACCATACCACTTACTCTGATCTCCTTTGCATTGGGTTTTTTTATAGCAGTCTTTGTTGCGATCATCAGGATCGTAAATATAAAAGTGCTTTCCCAGATCTGCCGCTTCTATGTATGGGTATTCAGAGGAACACCGCTTCTTGTCCAGCTCTTTATCATATTTTACGGGCTTCCCGGAGTAGGTGTTAACATTGAAGCGATCCCTTCAGCGATAATAGCTTTTTCATTAAACGTAGGAGCATATGCATCTGAAACGATAAGAGGATCGATCCTTGCAATACCGAAGAGCCAGACAGAGGGAGCTGTAAGCTGCGGCCTGACAACCGGCCAGACCATGGCTCACATCATACTTCCGCAGGCAGTTAAAAACTGCATACCTGCTCTGTTTAATACATTCATCTCTTTGGTAAAGGATACATCTCTTGCGGCAAACATCACGATAACCGAGATGTTCATGGCCACTCAGAGGATAGTAGCAGTAACTTATGAGCCTCTTGCTCTTTATATAGAGGTAGCATTCATCTACCTGATCTTCTGTACGGCACTGACATATCTGCAAAAGAAGGTAGAGAGCAATCTTTCAAGGTACAAGGTAAGCACTAAAGGAAAGACGCAGAAACAATGATAAAAGTTGAAAATCTTTATAAATCCTTTGGAGACAGACAGATCCTCAAAGGAATCGATATCGAAGTAAATACAGGCGAGACTGTTGCGATCCTCGGACCGTCAGGTTCGGGAAAGTCAACGACACTCAGATGCATCAACCAGCTTGAAAAGGCTGACAGCGGATTTCTCACTATAGGAGAAAACAGATATGATCTGTCAAAACTTACAAAGGAAGAATTAAGACAGATCCATTCGACCACCGCAATGGTTTTTCAGAACTTCAGTCTGTTTGAGAACAAGTCAGCTTTAAATAACATAATGCTTCCACTGATAAAAGCAAAGAAGTATT
>JAGCXJ010000013.1 GCA_017961385.1 Lachnospiraceae bacterium | reverse complement strand
TATAAAGGCATATGCCAAAAAGATCTTCTGATATTTCCTATTCTTAAACCAGGGAGTACATGCAGGTATCCATACCAGTATAAGTAATATTCCCAATGTCAGGGCTAAGAATATACCAAATCTTAAAGGTCCCATTGCGGAGATGCCCGCAAATCCTAAAAAGGCACCACAGACACCCAGAAAGCCTTTAAATGATATTCCACTTTTTGAGCCTGATCTTATACTTTTCGAACCTGATGATACATTATGCGCCTTCTGGTTCAGGATCTCGCTTTTTAGCTTAAGATACAGCTCGTTTACGGCATATGCCTCATCCTTTCCCCTGTATCTTACCGCACGAGTTCCGTCATCCTTGTTCTTGTATACGATAAATTCCCCGTTTTCCTCATATATACCGAAGGCCCTCGGCTTTTTGTAATCAATGCCGATAAAGAAGCGCGTAGTCTCGTAAGGAGGCAGGTTCCTGTCCTCATACCACTGCTTTAATTCCTCGATATTCTTGGGAGTATGATCGGCTACTCTCTTGTGATTTTTGTTTACGGCACCGCAGTTTGGACACGTTTTGTCAGTATCATTCATGAACGCGCCGCAGTATTCGCATTTTATCTCCATAGATTTTCCCCCATAAATTTATTGCTACATTCATATTTTATAGTATATAATCCCTTTAGTAAACTTGTTTTACCAAATGAAAGGGGAAGTAAAATGAAAGAATTAACACCAAAACAGACCTATTCGCGCTTCGGCGCATCGTATCTTATCGGATACGTAGCTTATGTGGCACTTGTGTTCATCGTAAGCCTCATACTCCATGCGATCTCTCCGCAGCTGTTTGCCTCAGGACAGGCCCGCATGATAATCAGCTTTTCGATACTCTACATCCTTGGCTATCCTTTCATGTATATGATGATAAAGGATATACCGGTAACCGAGATACCCAAAAAACGACTCGGCATCGGAGGTTTTTTGGCAAGTGTCTGCATAGCATACACCCTGATGTATCTGACAAATATAACCGCTCTTATCGTTAATGCATCAATAGGCAAGATGACCGGAAGAGGCGGTACCAATCCGATAGTAAACGCGATCGGCAACATGTCTCCCGTTCTTCAGGTACTCGTTGTAGTCATACTCGCTCCCGTATTTGAAGAACTCATCTTCAGAAAGTTTCTTCTTGACAGAGTTTCAAGATACGGCGAAGTCAGCGCAATGCTTCTGTCAGGCTTCATGTTCGGACTTTTCCACGGAAATCTCGTTCAGTTCATGTATGCGAGCATGCTCGGATTCTTCTTTGCATTCATCTATATGCGCACGGGCCGAATAATCTATACGATGATACTTCATGCTATAGTAAACGGTACGAGCACTTTTATGTCGATCATCATGTTCGGGGATCTTGATCTGTCTGAAATGGTAAATTATCTGAATAACGGCGACATGGAAGGCTACATGCAGTTTGTTCAAAACAACATGGCCACATTTGCAAGAGCCGGTCTTATCGGATTTGCGATCATACTGATCGTCATAGTCGGCGTGATCCTGATGATCGTTGTAAGAAAGAAATTCAAGTTTGAACAGCATGAAGGCGAACTTGAAAAGGGCAACAGATTTTTGACTGTAGTTGGAAACGTCGGAATGATAGTTTACATAATATTCTGGGTTTTGGAGATAGTCCTTACACAGTACGGCGTCGGGCTGTCACAGCTTCTTGACAGACTCGTAGGATAAATAATAAGCGCAGGTCATTTTGATGTGACCTGCGCTATTTTTATGCTTCTTTTAAGAACTCTCTGAGCTTTCCGTACTTTTCTCCGATGATTCCGAAATCCATCTCTTTAAAACTCCAGAGTGCATATCCTATATCATATTTTTCAAAAAGCTTTAATATGTCTGAATACCATCTTATCGCATCCTCTTCGTCTGCTCTGTCGATGACACCGAATTCGCCGCAGTAAAGAGTGATGTTCTTTTCTTTCTTTACATCAAGCGCGCTCTTTATCATCTGTTCATGGAATTCAACTCCCATCTTATCTGCCGGACAGTTCACACAGGGCATGCCCTGAAGTCCGATCTTTTCAGACTCTGTTTTGTACCAGGCCATATCCTCGGGGTAATGGACCTTGAGATCCTGTGATATCGTAGGTACCCAGGGAGCCTTCTGATGAGTGAATAAAAGCGGCTCATAGTAGTGGAAAGTAAAGATCGTATTTTCATCTGCAGGGTCGTCCAAAAGCTTTAGAGTCCCTGCGGAGTTCCATTCAACACCACCGTAGATTATGGTCGTATCGGGTGCATTCTTTCTGATCACTGCGACAGTTCTCTTTATGAGTTCATTCCATGGCTTGCAGTATTCGGGGTTTACAACCTCGTTTAAAAGCTCGTATGCAACAAAATCATGGCAATCGGCATATCTTTTGGACAGCCTGTCCCAAAGTGCTACAAATCTGTCCTGAGCCTCGGGACTGTCAAATAAAGTGTTTCGTCCCGCAACATTTGCATCATCAAAGAAATATCCCCATGTCTTGTGTATGTCGAGAACGACTTTTAGCGAGCGTTTCCTGCACCATCCAAGAGTATCGTCAATGAAGCGGTAGTTTTCCTTGATCTCGCTTCCGTCCTCATGCTCTATGACTTCGTAATCTATCGGAAGACGTATATGATCAAACTTAAGATCAACGATCGTATCCAGATCGCTCTCTGTTATAAAAGTCTCATAATGTTCAGTAGAGTATTCACTGCACTGGGAAAGAAAACCGCCTAAGTTAACTCCTTTTTTTAATGTGAGCATATGATCTCCTCCTACTGAATCTCTTCGACTCTTACATTAGTTATGTCAACCGTTGCAATGGATCCTCTGTGTCCGAGATTGAACTCAAGTCTTCCTCTTGGATCGGTCTTTTCAGTCATATCGAATTCATATGTATATGTCTCCCACTTGTCGCTTATCTCAAGCTCTGTATCCGGGAAGTATCTTATCCAGTTTACAAACGGTGCCGATACGCATACAACGATGTTTCTGGGTTCGCTTGCCTTTGCATCAAACGTGATCCTGTACTTTGAATCCTTCTTCATCGGAATGTTCCAGCTGACAAGCTGAACGGAATAATCAACGTCGCCTTCGGCCTCGGATGTTATTTCGATCATGCCGTCCTTTATCACAGCTTCGCCCTTTCCGTTCTGGGCCAGCAAGAATTTCCAGTCCTGATCGTCGTCAAGAGCTTCGCTCTCATCCGCAAAGTCACCGTTTCTTACATAGTTTCCGTCCTCAAGAGGATCTCGCATCGGGATAACGGGCTTTTTGACGTCTGTCTTGTAATGATCCTTCTGATATACTCTTACATAGTCTATAAGATACTCTGCATTGTCAAAGTCTGTCGTCTCGTCAGGGTTACCGGGCCAGTCTCCGCCTACTGCAAGGTTCATCTGTACAAAGAATGTCTGATCAAAAGGCGCGGGATAAGGCTTCTCATCCTCTCCTTCAACTGCCGTGAACCAGTCTCTTGTCTCGAGTATCTGAACATAATCAACAAAGAACTTGATCTTTCCGGGTTCCCATTCAACCGAAAACTCATGGAAATCATCGGAGAATGAACCTTCGGTAAGCTCCTTCTTGCCCTGCTCCTGTCCGTGAGGCTCACCGTAATGGATGGTTCCGTAGCTTGTCTTTGTATCGTTTCCGAGTACTTCCATTATGTCTATCTCGCCGCACTTTGGCCACTGTCCATATTTTGATTCATCAGTGGGCATCATCCATGCAGCCGGCCACAGTCCCTGTCCTTCGGGAACCTTGGCTCTTACAACAACCTTTCCGTAAAGGAAATCTCTCTTGTTCTGTGAATTTACCTTGCCTGATGTATAGCTCTTCTTGCCGTTTTCATCAACAGTCTCGATTGCCTTAAGACATAGGCATCCGTCCTTTATGAATACGTTCTCATCCGTATCAACATAAGCCTGCAGCTCGTTGTTTGTCCAGCCGGGGTCTCTCAGTTCAACGTTCCAGTTTGATTCATCAAGCGTGGGGCCGTCAAACTCATCCGCCCATAAAAGATTGTATCCGAGCATGGCCGGTGTTTCCGTATGCTCTATGGCAACCTCCTTTTCGGGTGCCTCCTGTATAGGTTCTAGCGTGGGCGGTGACTCCTGCACCTTTGCATTTCCACAGGCTGCGAAGCAGCTGGTTAACATAACTACTGAGCACAGCATTGCGATCTTTCTTTTCATTGTAACCTCCTTCAGGAATCTGTTTCCTTATCCTAAATATAATTGTTTGAAAAGTCCTGATATATCGTTTTAATTACTATTTTATCGTTTTCATGATATAATCAGATAAAAAGGAGATGCCATGACTATTTCAAAAGAATGGGTTTACAGAGAATATATAAACAGAGAGAATATGATAATCCATGCTCCGTACGAACCGGAGATGGAGTTCTATTCGTATGTAAAAAGCGGTGATCTTGATAAGGTAAACCGATATCTTAAGAGGGACTTTACATCCATTCAGGGACTTGGAAAGCTTTCCGACAATGAGATCAGGAATTTCAGATATCACTTCATAATAACCGCCGCTATGGTCAGCCGTGCCTGCATAGATGCGGGACTGTCCCTTGAACAGGCCTATTCCCTTTCCGATTTTTATATTCAGAAGGTCGATAAGATAAATACCTTAAAAGAGATCGATGCCCTTCACAAGAGCATGGTAGTTGACTATACAAAGCTCATGAAAAAAACAAAGGCTTCGAGCATCTACTCAAAGCCTGTTGTTCACTGTATCAATTATATATATTCACATCTGCATATGCGCATAACTCTTGAAAGTCTGGCAAGCGAAGTCTCTCTCTCACCAGGATACCTTTCGCGTCTGTTTAAGAAGGAAATGGGTATGTCAGTCAGTCAGTACATCTCAATGCAGAAGATCGAGACTGCCAAGAACATGCTTCGCTACTCTGACTATTCTCCCGCATCTATCGCATCCATTCTCGGATATCCTTCGCAGAGCTACTTCACGGAATGCTTCAGAAAAGCGACAGGTGTAACGCCAAAGCGCTTCATCTGATTCATACGTTGTAGCTTCCTACCATACCGCCAAGCTCATCCGACTGGTTCTTGATGTCATCGGCCTTATCCGATACATCTCCTATTATCCTTGTTATCTCTGTAAATGCATCAGCCGTAGCATCTGCAGATGCAGCATTTTCCTCGGAGATAGCAGATAGACTCTCTATCGTTCCGTTTAATACATCACATGCTTCGTTTATACCGGCAACATTCGTCCTGATATTGTCAAAGCTGTCCTTTGTATTGTTTATGTTATCAAACAGAGTCGTAAGACTCTCCAGTGAATCTCTGCTTGTCTTTTCCTGCTGACTCATCACGGAGTTAAGATCCTTTACAAGCTCTATGGTCTTGCCTGTCTGTCTGCTCAGTTCATCCATGATCTGCTTAATGGATGCAGCCGATTCATTTGACTGTACCGCAAGCTTTCCTATCTCATCTGCAACGACCGCAAAGCCTTTTCCTGCATCACCGGCTCTTGCCGCTTCGATAGAAGCATTAAGAGAAAGAAGGTTTGTCTGGTTGGCTATGGCATTTATCGCATCAGCGGCATTTGTAACTTCTTCAACAGAAGCTCCTACCGCACTGATCTCTCTTGTAACCTGCTCAAGCTCGCTCATGGATCTCTGCATAGCCTTTAAAAGAATATCGAAATTCTGAGATACCTGGCTTGAGTTGTCGCTCATGCTGTTTGTGCAGTCTTCAGCGACCTTGATGGTCTGACTCATCTCTGAAAGTCTGTCAACGATGTTTGCTACCTTCTCGCTGGCATCATTAACATCATCCGCCTGCTGCGATGCTCCCTGCGACACGTTTGATATCGTCTGAGAAAGGCTGTCGACTGTTTCACTTGCTTCTTCAGCTATAATGGAAAGCTCGTTTGATGATGCAACGCTTGTTTCTACGTTACCCTTTACACCCGAAACTATTCCTCTTACCTGACCGATGAATCTGTTCATGTTGAGCGCTATGGTCTCAAACTCGTCTCCTGACATGATCTCGACATTCTTTGTAAGATCGCCCGAACCGTCCGCAACATCGCACAGCTTATCGTTAAGAGCAATAAAGCTCTTGTTTATCTTCTTGACTATGATAAGAACAAGTACCGCACTTATAAAAAGGATGATCAGACTTAAAATAGTTACCTTTCTAACATATCCCGATATCTGTTCCTCGTACCAGTCGGCGCTGAAATCCACACCTACTATTCCGACCATCTTGTTTGACGAGTTGAATATCGGCGAGTAGGCACTGTAATGCTTTCCCCATTCATCCTCATATGCTTCGTCATCAACATCTGCCGTCCCTGTTCCTGCCACAGCTAAAGCATCCGTCAGTTCAACGGCATCTCCGTAGTCTGCCGGATCATCGATCGAGGAATCGACAGTAAAGATGAAACTATCCGGCCCAGTCTGCTCCATGCAGTAGATATACTCTAGATCCGTGTTGTCCCTGTAGATGGCCAGCTCATCGATTATAGTCTTGTACGCATCACTTTCGTTTTCAACATCCTGCGCAGTGACTGTTTCAAGGACATCTGCATCCACACTAGCCGCAGCGGTATTGGAAATATCCAGCATTCGCTGTCTGATGAGCTGCTGCATGATGGACCTTGACTGCTTTGTCGAAACAGTTCCGAGCACTACCGTAGCAAACAGCAAAACGATGATATTCACTACCAGTATCTGTAATGTAAGACTGATCTTTCGTACCTTCATAACTCTTACCTTGCCGCAGGCATGGTGTTGTTTGGTGGCACGCCTGCTGTGACACCAATAAAGCTACATTCCCTGCACGATCTGAATTATAGAAATTTTATCATACGTTTACTTTTCCCGCCAATACATTCTTGTAATCACAAAGATTCTTTTCAAGGAGTGTCGGCGTGTCGAGTCCGTACGGACATTTGCTCTTGCATGAATTGCAATGCAGACAGTTTTCTATCATCGCCATGTTCTTTTGCCATGTCTCATTAAGCCATGCCTCAGACGGTGCTCTTCTTAGCATCAGGGACATTCGCGCACAGTTGTTTATCTCGATCCCGACAGG
Organism: Lachnospiraceae bacterium; assembly: GCA_017961385.1. Lineage (GTDB taxonomy): Bacteria > Bacillota > Clostridia > Lachnospirales > Lachnospiraceae > Colinaster. The sequence goes on along the minus strand of JAGCXJ010000013.1, from coordinate 91 downwards.
ACAGGGCATGCAGTATCCGCAGCCTCTGCAGAACTCTCCGGAAAGCTCGTTTACATCCTTATCTATGACAGAGCGTATGCTTTCATCCATT
>JAGCXJ010000131.1 GCA_017961385.1 Lachnospiraceae bacterium | reverse complement strand
TTTCTTAATGCATTCTTGAAATCGTTGTTGCTGAATGCCTGTATGAAGTACTGCATGCCGTGGTTGTTTGCCCAGGGCATCTCGCCGACCTTCTTGACGATACTGTATTTCTTAAATGCGATGAGTATGTACTTCATCGGGATATATTTGAATATCAGAAGATAGACCATCGGGAGAAGAAGCAATGCATACAGCTGCCAGTATCTCTTTATGTATATTTTCCAGTTTGTCTTCTGTTTCGGTGCTTTTACTTTACTTTTTGAAGCTTTTTCACCGGCGCTCATCTGACACCTCCGTTAATATCTGCTTTACTAGTATACAAGTATATTAGCATATCGCGTTTGCTTTGTCTAAACGTAAAAAACAACCAAATTGATATATCCAATTTGGTTGTTTTGCACAAATAACATTATTTGGTTTAACGTTTAATTGTTAATCTTTGAAATACTGCGGATATGCTGCCCTTATCTCTGCTTCATCGATGTGATATCTTGACAGGTGTTTTTCAACCAACATCCTGCAGTTTTCCTTGTCTTTATTCTTTATCGATTCCAGCATCTGTCTGTGATCACCGACTATCTTGGTATCCTTGACAGTCTTCATAGAAAGAGTCCTTACTCTGTCAAAATGAAGCATTATGTTTGAACGCATGGCATGGAGTGTTTCCTTCTTGGCCGCAGAATATATCAGCTTGTGGAATTCATCGTCAAGAAGATATATCTTGTCTGCCGCCTGAGTCTGTAGATAAAACTCCTGCAGGGCTACATTCTCTTCAAGTCTGTCGATATCAGCCTGTGTGGCAAGATCACATGCTTCTTCAATGACTGCAATATCGAGTGTTTTTCTTAAAAACCTTGCTTCTTCAACGAATGTCGAATCAATGAGCGCTACATAGCTTCCCCTCTGGGGATAGATCTCTATGACAGCTGCCTTGCTCAGTTCCTGTATCGCTTCTCTTACCGGTGTCCTGCTCACACCTAAAAACCCTGCGATCTCATTTTCGCTGATCCCGGTTCCGGGTTCAAGATCAAGAGAAACTATATTTTCCCTGATGGCTCTTAAAGCATAATCTCTTGCAGTCTCTGTAGGTAGCTTTGCTATCTCTTTCATTTTAAGTTCCCCCGTTTTATCCTTGTATACTAGTGTCCATAAATAACTTGTATACAAGTTTCTGTGTGTATTATAAATGCTGACAGGTCATTTGTAAAGCATCATATTAAACGTTTTTCTTTTTAGATATCACCTTGTTGTAAGCTTCAGAATTTGATAAAATTATTAAGTGACATATCTATTGTTCATGAGGCATAGTACAGGAATGAGGAAACGTATCGGATTGATCATAGGCGAGACCGCCAACGAATACTGCATGATGCTTATCGACAGTATCTACAAGGAAGTCCTTGAACTGGATTATGACATTTTTGTCTTTGTCAACTATGGCATATATGATCACAACATTGCTCTTTACGGAGAAGGAGAATCTTCAGTATACAAGATCCCCGTTCCCGATTCTTTTGACGGATTCATAATCGATGAAACCCTTTTTAATATAGATAAGATGGGTGAGACTGTATATGACTATTTCACCAAAAACGTCAAATGTCCCATCGTCTATCTTAAAAAGAGAACAGAACGCTTCTATGACATGCTTCTTGCCGACAGGCAGGCCATTAAGGATATCACCAATCATTTCATCAAGGATCACGGCTTTACAAACATCTGTCACATGACAGGCAGATGGGAGCTTCAGGATGCACGCGACAGATTCCGCGGATACGAGGAAGCAATGTCGGAAGCCGGTCTTGATGTCACCGATGACATGATATTCTACGGAGATTACTGGTACAACAAGGGAGCTGAAGCAGTTGATTTCTTCACTCACGGCGGCAGCAATCTTCCTCAGGCGATAGTCTGTGCAAATGATTACATGGCCCTCGCTGTATGCAAAGAGCTTACCAAAAGAGGCATACGCGTTCCCGAGGATATCTGCGTCTCAGGCTATGACAATGAGGAAAGCGGTCAGCACAGCGATATCCCGATAACGACATTTGACGGAAATATTCCGGAGTTTGGCCGCCTGGCTGTTCAGACACTGCATGCTGCGATAAACGGAGAATGTCCTCCGAAAGAAACCTTTGTTCCGAGCAAGATGATCTTAAGAAACAGCTGCGGATGCCGCATGTGTACCGTAAAAGACAAGGTTCATTTTGACGTTCAGAGACTGAATCAGAAATATCAGGGACTTGATATGGTCGTATATATGTACAACGGCTTCCAGATGTCTCTTGATATAGAGGATATCTTCTCTAATGCAGATGCATATTTCAAACACAATGAAGCATCATATTCATATATATGTCTTTGTGAAGATGCTCTAAATGCTACAAAGCGTTCGGTTGAACAGACCAATGAGTATACTGACAGAATGATCCTAAAGAGGATCTTCTTCAGAGATGAGAATAACTGCTACGAGTCGCCCGATCTTTCCTTCTCAAGAAAAGATCTTCTTCCCGTGCAGTTTTTTGATACCGAAAAGCCTCATGTATACTATGTTCATCCGATACATTCACAGAACAAGTGCTATGGATATATGATGTCTGTATACCCGGAGAATTCAGGGCCCAACAACTATACTCAGGCTTATCTTTCGGCACTCGGAAATGCTCTTGATGAGTACAACGTACATAATGAATATATGAACATGGAAGAGATCAAATCCATGTATCTTACCGATTCTCTGACAGGTATATGCAACCGAAGAGGATTCGAGCAGAACATGAACATGATCTTAGACAGATCGACAAGACGTGAGATCTATTTAAGTGTTGCCAGCATAGATATGGACGGTCTTAAGTACATCAATGATACCTTCGGTCATGATGCCGGAGACAAGTGTCTTAAGGCTATGGGACATGCTCTTGCATCAGTAATCACATCCGATGAGGTCGCCGCAAGATACGGCGGTGACGAATTTGCCGTCATCCTTGCATCAAAGAACCCCGACAGACATCTTACATTCGAAGCTGATCTTATCAAGGCAATAGAAAAAGAAAATGCCGGCCTGGATGCGCCATATACGCTCCATGCCAGCATAGGTCTTGTTCATGTAGGTACGGGAAGCTATCCCACTCTTGCTCCTTATATCCAGCGTGCCGATAAGCTTATGTACGACAACAAGGCCAGATACAAGGAAAGCCTAAAGCAAAGGAAATAAAGTCTATCTTTCCAGTATGTATCCGTCAAGCGATAAATGCTGGACTTCTTTTGTTTCAAGATCATATGTCATGTTTAATCGGGTAATGAAGAAATCTCTTCTTTCATCGATCCTTATTTTTTCTCTTCCTGTAAGATCCAGATCACGTGAACCTTTTTCGCCATTTGCATCTATCCACTCAATGATATCACTTATATCAACTTTATATATCTGTCTTTCTTTATCATTATTTATAGTCATTATCTCATATTCATATGTTGACAGTCCCGATCTGTTATCAGTGGAAGACGCAAATGTAAGTCTGCTGTAGTCGGATATATCTATAGAGACATGGCTGTTGTTGTAATACGGATATATCCTTTCAGAATGCCAGTCGCTGTATTCGCTGTATTCCTTGATCTCATCTATCTGAGCTTTTGAAAACCTTTTATCAAGAGCTTTCTCTCCCTTGTATCCGACCCTGTCAATAGCTCTGTAGGCACTCTTTATCGCAGATTTCTGCTTATCTGAAAGCTCCTTGTTTTCTATCATTTTTTCGAGTCTTTTTGTCTGTGATCTTATTACCACATCATCGTAGGATATTCCCGGCATGATGATCGCAAGAAAAGATACAGCCATGAGCGCAAACAGTATCCATGAGATGGCATGCTTCTTTCCTCTGTGATGTATCGCATAGAGGATAAAGTATATGATCTCTGTTATGATCATGACGACCGCGCTGTATCTGGATATCGTAAACCCGTAATCCTTTATTCTTATACCAATGCTCCAGCACTGAAGAATAATAAACGGGATAAATGCATAGGGAATAAAAACAGCAGCTTTTGAAAAGCCTTTCGGCTGCTTTTCTGTTTCACTTAGTTTAGTCCTGTCTTCAAGAGCATGTACCATTGTCCAGACCGGCATGCCTATCGAGAATAAGAATGCCAGTATGTAAAATACTCTGTTTGAAGGTACAGAATCAGTCACAAATATCTTGACTATATAGATATAGATTATGGTAAGCGCTATCAGTAACATCGGAAAAAGGACATACATGATGCAGAATCTTGCGAATTTTCCCGCCCGTTCATTCTTGGATGATATTGCCTTTATGCACATCGGTGTATATATTCCGCCCGCAAGGAACAGTTCTAACTGCCATACAAAATCATCCGTATCATATATGAGCTCATTGAAAATAAATACGATTATACCGAGGCCTATCGCAAAGAGACCATACACAACAGACGCCTTTAAAAGCTCTAAAAAAGCTTTGGTACAGTAAATCTCAAAATCCTCTTCAAGTCTTCTGAACATGTGATATATGGCACATCCCGTCATAATAACACCATACACAAACAGTATCCTTGCACATATTTCTATGACAGTATCTATTGATGTGCCAAAGAGTATCTTATCCTCATAGGAAAAAATATACATAAATACGAATGAGAGTACTGAAGATATGGCATATCCCGCTATCCTTATCTTTAGCTTGTTTTTAAAAACCTCCTCATACATGATCGCCTGAAGGGAAAAAATAAGGAAGAAGCCTATGATGCGGATCACCTCTTCCTCATAGTCATCTGAGAAAATATTGTCACCTACAAGTACCGCGCCCAGAAATGCGGCTGCTATGATCGCAATCATTGTTGCCGGATAATCCTTGAAGACTTCATATATACGTGCTCCGAGTCTTGAAAGGGCCTGCAGTATGCGGTTTTGTTTTTTATTCTGCGTATCCATATCTCCTCCTTATTTATCAGTTTCGCTTTCTTCTTTTGATGTATTGCCGCTCAGTCTTGCCATCTCATCATCATATTCCTTTTTAAGACGGATAAAAGAATCTCTGTCTCCTCCGGCATTGTCCGTATGAAAGACTTTTGCAAGCTGTTTATATCTGGCTGTAAGCTCTTCCTTGTCACTGCATCCGTTAAAATATACAGATCTTAATTCCTCCCTTACATACTCAGGATCGAAGACAGTCTTAAGCTTTGGATAGATCCTCAGCATGTCATTATACTCATAAAATGTCATCTTTTCTGCAGATATCTTTTTAAGCTGCTTAAAACGTCTGTAGTCATTACCGCCTTCCAGAGTCTCGGTTATCATCTTCTTGTCTTTTGATGATACGGAATCGATAAGTCCGTCAAGATCTCTCATCATGTTCATGTAATGCTCTCTGGCAAGCGTCAGTTCATTTGCAAGTCTTGAATATCTTTCTTTTCGCTTTTCATCCTTTTTTCTGTCCAGGATTATCCATAAGACAGCTGAAACGATCGCCAGCAATATTCCTATTATCCATTTGAGCACTATATGCATATAAAAATAATTTGCCCATATGCATCCGAATATCCACTCAAGCGTGATAAGGGCTGCTATCCCGACCATTATTCCCGAGATAAAACCGGTTGTTGAATTTCCCATATCCCTTATCTTTGCAATGCTTCTCTTTCTTACAGACCACAGAGTATAGACTATCATGCATATCAGCACTATCGTCACAGAGATCGCTCCGAATAACGATCCTGCCTTAAGCTTAAGGATCTTGAATGCACTCATGCCCACGATCGCACAGCTTAGCATTATAAGACCGACATTTGTCTTGTGATATCTGGATAATAATCCGGTTATGATCTCAGCTACTAGAAGGAAGACTAAAACTATTACAAGCCACGGCCACTGAGTATGAGAATTCACAAATACATCATTTGCAAAATACAGGGAGATAACAAGAGCGGCCGTACCTATATAGGCAGATGATCTGAATGTTGTATAAAGTTCGGCTATTATCACGTATACCGCTATGACTACGACCATTGAAATGATCATAACAAGTGTGGGATTCATCTTTTTCCTCCTAAAACAAATAGTACTTTCAAAAGCTATTATGTGTTATAATCTGCTTATGCGCAAACTAGACTTTCACGCTGATGACTACGGCGTTTCGATCAATAATTCCAAAAGAATAATCGAGCTTATAAGATCAAAAAGAGCGGACAGCATAAGCTTTATACCCAACATGGGCTGCTTTGATGAATGCATGAGTCTTCTTAAGGATAACTGGGATAGTTTTGAAAAAAAGCCTTTAATATCCATTCACCTAAACCTTATCGACGGTTACAGGCTTTCCTCAAAAAGCTCCGATGAGATACAGAACAATACCTGGTTTGAGCACTTTTTAAGATCTCTGATCCCCGGCTCGAAGAAGAAAGCTTTAAAGTAATACTTCATATCCGAGATCTCCTTGCAGATAAAGACTGTATACGATCACATATGCACTCTGAAAGATACCGATGGCAATCCTGTTTCACTGCGTATCGACAGCCATGTGCATACTCATTCGATCCCTCTGGTGTTTGATTCACTGATCGAGGCTCTTAAAAATCTCGACCTTTTAGATAAAACACAGTACATACGAAATCCCAGAGAACCTTTTTTGATGTTCTTTACGACAAAGGGAGTCATTTCCCGTGTTCCTTTTATCAACATCATCAAAAACATCATCTTGAATGTTCTTGGCATCTCTGTAGGCAAAAAGCTTAACAGACTGGGCATATCATCGGGTATCATGTGGGGTCTTATGATGAGCGGAAACATGGATGTTGACCGCGTAAATGCCCTGCTGCCAAAGATGAACAGTCTGGCTCTTAAAAAAGATCTTCACCTTGAGGTACTCTGTCATCCGGGCATAGTACTTGAAGAAGAAAAAAGACCCGAGTACGGAAAGGATGACCTGATCGCCTTCTTTTCAAAAAACCGTGATGTCGAATACGATATGCTCATGGAGCACATATCTGTCTAGATGATCACAGCTTTCTTCTGTCTATTATATTAAGCAGTACTATTCCTATCACCGCAATCAGTGTTATGATCGCTCCTTCTGCCATCCCTTCGGGATGATAGCTCATCTGAATGATCACATCTTTATCAGTGTCTTTTAACGGAATGAACATAAATGCTTCATATATGCATTCAGGTTCGATCTTTCTTCCGTTTATCTTTACTTTCCAGCCTTTTTCATAAGGAAATGAAGTCATGATGCCGCTTGATCCTGTCAGATCGATATTCTGCGGCACTTTTATCTCAAATCTTGATGAAGAGTATCTGATCACTTCACAGTCTCTTGTCTTTGCTTCTTCATAGCTTTCCTTTAATGCATTGATATCCTCGCTTACTATATAGGCTGTTCCAAAATTTGCATCCTTTGAATCGGCTTTTACATATATGTCAAAGAGTTCTCCTTTTTTATGATATCCGAGATTTAATATCTTGTACGAGCCGCTGTTGCCGTATCCCGATATCATTCTGTCCTCTTCATATACTGAAAGATTCTGAGAATAGTCTTCTATATCATCGATATACAGATAGACATATCCGTCACACGCAGCCTTGCACATGTGACAAGTATACGAAAGACCATCCTTTACAAATATCTGACTGTAGAATATGTCATTTAAAAATATATGATTCTCTTTGCCGTTGATGTCATCATAAATCCTCTCCTGCAGTCTGAATGCACGAAGATCACTATCTTGCGGCAATCTGTCTGCAAGGCAAGCCGCGCTTAATGCATACGGATTTTTATATACGCCTCCTCCAAGATCGGATAACTTCTCATAACCGTCTCTGTATCCGTCTGCCCCGACAAGGTATTTTATCGCAAGCAGCGAATCTGCCGTAAATGTATTGTCATGTCCGAAATCAGTATACAGTCCGTCGTCATTGTAACCGAGCTTCTGCAAAAAATACCTTGTGTAAAGAAGTCCGGCAGAGCTGTAGTGCGTAACACCGTTGTAGTTATACATCATGTCGTCATTCTGTTCTCTGGCAGACATGTTCTCCATGTGATAGAAGCTCTTATCCTCTTTTGCTATGTCTACAGCTTTTTTTGTTGTACCTATGATATTTTCATACTCGCTTTGACCCAGCATGTTTATGGAAGTCTGTATCTTATAGATATAGACGCTGTTTACCGTAAGCTCCATAACCTGTACACATATCAGGATAACAAGAAGCGCTTTTGCAATATTTTCTGTAATGTCTGTCCTGTGAAATCTTCCTTTGGTGGTCAGTACCACATACAAAAGAAGCATTATGGCTACTGATCCTATAAGAAGGGAGTTCATAACTATGAATCGGGTATTTACGCAGTAATGACGGCTTGTGAGTGAAAAGACAAACAGGGCTATCGTTGCCGCTAAGGCTAAGAATACCCTCTTTATATCAATGCCGTCCAGTCTGTTAAAGCATCTGCATGCACAGATGATACATATGAAAACATACATATAGGCTTCTCTGTACGGATAGCCGGAAGGCTCCATCCCTGCATGCCAGATCAGATTGATCTTGTCAAATGCAAATGAAAGTATAAATACCGCAAGCATAAGTATCATGCATAGCTTTTCAGTGATCTTTATGTTGCTGTTCATGACATACAAAAGAACGAGAAAAACTATGAGCACTCCGGCATATATGAGCGGTGTCCCGAATATTGCTTCTATCGGTTCGTATGCTAAAAACCACATTTTGACAAGTATGCCGTTAAGGCTTAGATTTCCCTTTGTCGTTTCAAGTCCTAGAACAAAAATGTCTTTGGGACTGCCGATGAGTTCAAGAGCAGTCGGCAGGATTATAACTGCATCAAGACAGGCTGCCCAGAATGAGCATAGCAC
>JAGCXJ010000130.1 GCA_017961385.1 Lachnospiraceae bacterium | reverse complement strand
TCGGGACGCATCTTAAGCATCGTATCGAGGCATGCGCTGTCGCAGCCTTTACGGGGCGGATCAACTACGATCACATCGGGTGTTGTGGCGCTATTGGGATTGCCTGAATTAGTTTCATAGAATTCCGGCAGAACTTCCTCTGCCCTGCCTGCTATGAACTCGGCGTTATCGATCCCGTTGATCCGGGCATTCTCACGGGCATCTTCGATAGCCTCGGGTACAACTTCCACACCGTAAACCCTTCCTGCTGCCCTTGCCAGGAAAAGAGAGATCGTACCTATCCCGCAGTAAAGGTCCCACACGCTTTCCTTTCCCGTAAGTTCGGCATATTCGAGGGCAAGGCTGTAGAGCTTCTCGGTCTGAACGGGATTTACCTGATAGAATGACAAGGGAGATATCTTAAACTCAAGGTTTCCTATGCTGTCAGTTATAGTATCAGATCCGTACAGTGTCTTATAACCATCGCCCATAATGACATTGGTCTTTTCTTTATTTACGCTGTAGGATATGCTCTGTATTTCTTTTACTGACAAAAGGCAGTCGACAAGATCCTTTTCCTTTGGAAGGGTATCTGCATTTACGACCAGACATACCATCAGTTCACCACTTGTGAAGCCCTTTCTGATAAGTACGTGTCTTACTATTCCTTTATGCAGGACTTCATCATAGGCCGATATCCCGTATCTTTTCATCCAGCCAAGCACAGCCTGCAAAATAGATTTATTCTCAGATGCACCTATCATACAGTCATCCAGAGGCATAATGTTATGCGTTCTTCCCGCATAGAATCCTGCTATCAGATTTCCTTCCTTGTCATAGCCTATGGGAAACTGAGCCTTGTTTCGGTATCTGAAGCAGTCGTCTTTCATACCCATTATGGGTTCTTCGACCGATTCCAGGAATTCTTTTTCAAACCCCCCGAGTCTGATGAGATTGTTTACGACCTTGTCTCTCTTAAACTTAAGCTGTCTCTCATAGGATAATTCCTGTATCTGACAGCCTCCGCACCTTCTCGCATCCGGACATTTTGCCTTTACTCTATGTTCTGACGCAGTGATGACAGTCTTTACTTTTCCGTATCCGTATGTCTTCTTGACCTTTGTCACTATAAACTGAACACGGTCTCCTATAAGCGCATCCTTAATAAAAAAGGTGTAGCCGTCTAACTTACCTACACCTTCTCCGTCATTTGTGATATCCGTTATCTCAACTTCTAACAGCTGATTTTTCTGATACATCTTTTTCCTCTTTAATATACTACCTGATTCCTGCCGTTAGCCTTGCCCGTATAGAGCTTGTCATCGGCTTCCTTTATTGTAGACTGAAGATCGCTGTTGAAATCATATTCAGCAAGCCCCATGGTCATTGTGATATGTATCTCATTACCGCCGACACAGATCGCAGTCTTTTGTATGGTCCTTCTTACATCTTCTATGTGAGCATAAGCATCATCGCCGTTGCAGTCAGGAAATACCATAAGAAATTCCTCTCCGCCCCAGCGTGCCAAAAATGCATCCTTTCCGCATGCATCTACCATGATCTTTGCAACATCCTTTAATACCTCGTCACCCATATCATGACCGTAGGTATCATTGACTTTCTTAAAGAAATCTATATCTCCGATAGCGATGCTTATCGGCTTGTCAGGATATTCCTCTCTTACCGTCTTGATGTATTCCATGGCTCGACGTCTGTTAAAAAGCCCCGTAAGCTGATCTGTATATGCTTCTTTTTTTAGGAAATCATTATACTTCATCAGCTTGCTCTCTTCTTCATTGTCTTTCTGACTGAACATATATGACATGAAGATTATACCCAAGAATACCGCTGATATATTGGTTATCTGCATAAGCTTATCGGTTAGCAGAGTCATCTCTATCTGAGATCCCACCTTGACGTAGAGCATTATCGTTTTTATACGTATGACAAGTACAAATCCTGCATTGGCAAACTTGATCGCCGGTCTTCCGTAGGATGCGAAAAAAAGCATCATAAGGACCAGTATGAAGTAGTTCTGAAGACCTGCGCTCCATCCGAAGCATGGAATGAATTCCAGTATCCACAAAAACAAAAACAGCATGAATAAAAACAATGCTGTCTTTGTCTTTGAATAATATGTTCCTATAAATAATACAACTATAGCCGCAAGGAAACCAAATATCTTGACCGCGTTAAGTCTGAACAGTTCGCTCCCTGCGATAAGAAGGTCTATCACAAAGGCAATAAGCACTGTGAGATACAGTACTCTCAGTGCTACCATTGCCTGTTTAGATTCATTTTCCGACTTTACATCCTTAGTTATAAGGTCGCGTAATCCCATGCATCTACTTTTTGCGCGCCACCACTATACTCTGTACAACCAGGAATATGCACAACATGGCGGCGACGGTAATACCTGTCCACCAGGCCTGATCAAGTCCCGCTGAAGCAACAATGTTCTTAATTGTACTGAGAGACAGTACTCCGAACAGTGTTCCGATGATATTGCCGACTCCTCCTGTTAACATTGTACCACCAATTATGGAAGATGCAATAGCATTCATTTCTGCCCCGGCACCGTTTGTCGCGGCTCCCGAACCGACATGAAGGAAGTATACAAATCCGCCGATACCGGCCAAAACACCGCATAAAAGCTGTGATAAGAATCTTGTGCGTTTTACATTTATACCGAGCATGAGCGCTGACTGTCTGTTGCCTCCTACGGCGTAGAAGGATCTGCCAAGCTTGGTCCACCTAAGCATCATGAACATAAGTATAACGATCAAAATGGCTATTATAACGCCTATCTCAACATATGCATTTATATATACGCCCTTCTTATTGTAGCTTCCCATTCCGGGAACGTTCACTCTCGTATTCTTGAGTGCAACGAACTGTTCGTTTGCTACGTTGAACGGGTCTGCATTTATGATAGTCGTCATGCCCTTTGCAAAGAACATGCCTGCAAGTGTAACGATGAAAGGCTGGATATCCAGATATGCTACCAAATAGCCCTGAACCAGACCAAATGCAAGTCCTATTCCGAGAGCTAGAAGCATCGCTCCGCCGACTGTTCCGTTCTTGTGATCAAGATATACCGCACAGCTCATTGTAACGAGTGCCGTAACACCGCCGACCGAGATATCGATACCGCCTGTGATCATTACAAGCGAAAGTCCGCATGAAAGGATTATCAGTGCTGCATTTTCATTCAGTATGTTGAAAAACGCCTGAGGCTTTAAGAAGCCCTTGCCTAGAAATACCATCGCTCCTATGTACATCAGCACAAAAACCACTATCGTGATCGTAAGGAGCAGATTGCTGTCTGTCATGTTTGACAGTTTTGAAAAGAGGCCTTTGCTTTCCCTGGTCTTTGTTTCCATATTAAGCCACCTCCTTCTTTGCTTTGTTGCTTATAAGCTGTTTCCATTTTGCACTCATGAATTCTCTTACTACCGGTGCAGAGAATACAACAAGCAAAATAACGACTACGGCTTTGTATGCCGGAAGCGCTGTTGATTTAACATTGAATTTATAAAGTGTCGTGGTCAGAAACTGTATAACGTATGCACCGATTATTGATGCCGTCATATTGAACTTACCACCGCTTAATGAGTTACCGCCAAGAGCAACCGCAAGGATCGCATCCATTTCTATATCCTTGGCAACAACCGAATAGTTGATGGTTGAGAGTCTGCTGACCTTTATAAGACCTGCGACTGCAACACAGATACCAAGAAGCACAAAAGTCATGAACTTTATAAGTGTCGGATTCAATCCGTTCAGTCTTGAAGACTGAGCATTGATACCTACTGCCTGTACATAAAGCCCAAGGTTTGTGAATTTTAACAAAAGCGCTGTAACTATCATAACTGCGAGCGCTATGAAAAACGGTGTAGGTACCGGTATCCCCGGTATAAAGTTTCCGAAGTATCCGAATGAAGGCTCGCTTACGATCGGAAGCTCGTTGTTGTTTATCCATGCAGCGATCGAACGTCCTGCCGTAAACAGTATCAGCGTAGCTACCATCGGCTGTATCTTAAACCAGGATACGAGCAATCCGTTGAATGCACCTGCTATCATTCCGGCAAGTACTGCTATAAGGAATGCGCAGATGATGGGCATCTGAAGCTCATCCGGTCTTGAATTTCTGCCGCAAAGCATTCTCAGGATAACACTGCCTGTTATGGCTATGCCTGCACCTACCGAAATATCCTGTCCGCCTGATGCCGCAGTTACAAGAGTCATACCGATTGCTAAAATGGCCAGCTCTGAACCGTAGTCCAAAATGGTAATCAGATAACCGGACAATACCGGGAATCCTGCGGTGTTGGTTCCTAAGGTAATCTTAAAGAAACTTGGATCGTTAATCAGATTGATAACTGCTAAAAGTAATAATTCAATAAGCGGAATAAACATCTGATTGGATACTAGCCTTCGAAAGAAGCTTTCCTTCTGTTTTGCTGTACTCATGATTCGCTTTCACCTCCGGCTATTGTACTCATAACCTTATTCTGGGTCAGTTCATCACTCGTAAGCTCTCCAACCACC
>JAGCXJ010000129.1 GCA_017961385.1 Lachnospiraceae bacterium | reverse complement strand
CTGTGTACGCCTATCAAACATGGTAAGAACTACACCGAGGATACCAATCTTCGGATTGAGTTTCTTCTTAACAATATTGATCGTATCGATAAGCTGTGTAAGTCCTTCAAGTGCATAATACTCACCCTGTATAGGAACGATGATACCATTCGCAGCTGTGAGAGCATTTATAGTCAGAAGACCCAATGAAGGAGGACAGTCGATGATTATGTAATCATAGTTATCCGCTATCTCTTCTATTGCATTCTTCAGGATCTGCTCACGGGACATAGCTGATACCAATTCAACCTCAGCACCGGCCAGATTGATGTTGGTAGGACAGATATCTACATTCTTTGCAGAAGACTGACAAGCAACTTCAGACATTGGTACTTCATTTACCAATACATCATAGATCGTATTCTCAAGATTTCCTTTATCGATTCCCAGTCCGCTTGTTGCATTACCCTGAGGATCAAGATCGATCATAAGAACTTTCTTACGCTTTTTACCGAGAAAAGCACAGAGGTTAACGGCTGTTGTCGTTTTACCTACTCCACCCTTTTGATTGACGATAGAAATGATGTGAGTCATACATTATCCCCTTTTATTATTAAATTCATAAGAATACTATATCATTCTAATCAACAAATTATATTTCATTATCTTTACAGATATGGATTGTTCCACGTGGAACATTTTATCTAAATGGTCATCTTGTTTTCCGGATTGTTCCACGTGGAACAATTGAAAAGACCTCATGCAATAGTGCATGAGGTCCTTCTTCATTATAATCGGAATAACAATATCAGTTATCAATATTGGCGTGTTTAGCATTCTCCTGGATAAACATCTTACGAGGTTCAACCTGATCACCCATGAGAAGTGTAAAGGTCTCGTCTGCAGCCTGAGCATCAGCAAGAGTAACTTTCTTAAGTTTTCTGGTAGAAGGATTCATTGTTGTATCCCAGAGTTGCTCAGAACTCATCTCACCAAGACCCTTATATCTCTGAATAGAAGGATTTGTCCATCCTGTCTTCTCTTTGATAGCTTCAATCTCAGAATCCTCATATGCGTAATAAGCTTCCTCGCCTTTATAAACTTTATAGAGCGGAGGACATGCTATATAGACATATCCGTTATCTACGAGTGGACGGAGATATCTAAAGAAGAATGTGAGGAGAAGAGTTCTGATGTGAGAACCGTCAACATCGGCATCGGCCATGATAATAACCTTATGATAACGAAGCTTGGTTTCATCAAAGTCCTCACCTATTCCGGCACCAAGAGCCATAACTACAGGCTGGAGTTTCTCATTGGAGAATACCTTATCGATACGTGCCTTCTCAACGTTGAGCATCTTACCCCAGAGAGGAAGGATAGCCTGATATTTACGCTCTCTTCCCTGCTTAGCGGAGCCGCCAGCAGAGTCACCCTCAACGATAAAGATCTCGCAGAATTCAGCTTCTGAAGACTGACAGTCAGCAAGTTTACCAGGCAAAGAGTTTCCTTCGAGTACATTCTTTCTTCTTGTCATCTCACGAGCTTTCTTAGCAGCGTCACGAGCTCTGGAAGCAGAAAGACACTTATCCATAATTATCTTGGAGATATCCGGATTCTCTTCAAGGAAGATCATAAACTTATCTGCCACAGCATTCTCAACGAGAGAACGGATTTCAGCATTACCAAGCTTGGATTTTGTCTGTCCTTCGAACTGAGGTTCAGGAAGCTTAACAGAGATAATAGCAGAAAGACCTTCTCTGGTATCCTCAGGCTGAAGCTTTGCATCATTATCCTTAAGGAATTTATACTTTCTGGCATAGTTATTAACTACACGTGTCATTGCGGCTCTGAAACCTGTAAGGTGCGTACCGCCTTCAACTGTAGCAATATTATTAGCATAGCTGTAAACATTTTCCTGATAGGAATCATTGTACTGAAGAGCGATCTCAACAAAACAATCACCTGAACGAGTAGCCATATAGATAGGCGGATTATGAAGAGCTTCTTTATGTCTGTTCAGATATTCAACGAAGGAAATAATACCACCGTCATAGTGAAGATGAACTTTATTAGGTGTTTCTCCTCTGTCATCGCACAATTCAATAGTAACTTCTCTGTTGAGGAAAGCCATCTCACGATAACGAGAGATCATTGATGAAAAATCGAATGTTATATCATCAAATATCTGGCTGTCAGGGTAGAAGTTAGTAGTCGTACCTGTTTCAGAAATATCGCATTTTCCTACAATATGAAGCGGAACTGTTGTTTTTCCTCGCTCAAATTCGATCTCATAGATATTTCCGTCACGACGGACCTGAACAGTCATATGCTCTGAAAGAGCGTTAACTACAGAAGCACCAACGCCGTGAAGACCACCGGATACGCTGTATGCACCGCCACCGAATTTACCGCCGGCATGAAGTACTGTATGAACAACTTCAACAGTAGGGATATGCATCTTAGGATGTTCACCGACAGGGATTCCTGATCCGTTATCCTTAACTGTGATGGATCCGTCCTTTTCAACAGTTACATCGATTGTATCGCATCTACCTGCCAGAGCTTCGTCAACAGAGTTAGCAACGATCTCATATACGCAGTGGTGGAGACCTCTCGGAGTCGTATCACCAATGTACATACCAGGACGCTTACGGACAGCCTCAAGACCTTCAAGGACCTGAATGTCGCTCTCGTCATAGTCACTGGCATTGGATGTATCGAACTCATCCTGACCTGCAGCAGCTGCTTCAATATCAGCTATGGAGTCTTCCTTGTAGTCCTCGGTG
>JAGCXJ010000128.1 GCA_017961385.1 Lachnospiraceae bacterium | reverse complement strand
TATCGCATTGATCCTTTCCATGCCGTCCCTTGTCTGTTCAGACATGTCCGTCATCTCATCAGCAACGACCGCAAATCCCTTGCCGGCCTGCCCCGCTCTTGCAGCCTCTATAGAAGCATTGAATGATAAAAGCTTTAACTGATTGCTTATGCCGACAATGAAATCACCGACCTCGTATACCTTCTGGATCTGATCGTTGAATCTGTTTAAAGTTGAATTGATGTTGTTAAGATCTTTTGAGACTGCATCCATCTCGTTTGCATAGCCTTCAAGATTAGACATGCCTTCTGTAGAAATATTTGCTGTATCCTTAAGCATCTCTGCTATCAGCTTCATTGATTCTCCGATCTCTTCGATCTGAGCAGAGTTTGATTCTATGACAGCCATATTGTCCTGAACCATCTCAAGCTGTTTTGCGGTTCTTTCCTCAACCCTCAAGGTATTCTTGGCTATCTTCTTGCTGCCGACCAGATTTGCTTCCATGTTTGATGAAAGCCTGTCGATCGCATCGGATAGAACTACAGTATTCTGCTTTGTAGCTTCTATGAACGTCAAAAGATTTGATTTGATAAGATTAAGTCCCGATGATACTATATCAAGATTGCTCTTATTCCCGTTGACCGGTATATCATCAATGTTAAGTCTGCCCTTTACAAGTTGCTGGGCATTGTCTACCATCACACTCTGGTTTTTCTTATTGATAACTGAAAAAACTATTCCGCAGATTATGATTATCAGTTCTATTACGGCGATCACGATCCAAAATACAGTCATATGTAAATCCTCCGGATGTTATTTGTTAAATTTTCTGACTAATCTGACACTAATCGATATTCTTACTGAATATATATGAATTATACCACCAATTATCATAATCTGTCATTATTTTTTATCTTCTCCAAATTTTCATCTGCAGACAAAAAAAGCCGGATATCATCTGATATCCGGCAATAGATCAATTATTTCAGGTATTAGCCGAGCTGAGCTGCAACTTCTGCTGCGAAGTCCTCGTTCTTCTTTTCAAGGCCTTCACCTGTTTCGAAACGAACAAAGCCTGTGATCTTAAGATCTGCCGCAACACTCTTAAGGTAAGCTGCAACTGTCTGCTTTCCGTCTTCCGCCTTAACATAAACCTGATCAAGAAGGCTGATCTCCTTAACCTGCTTAGAGATACGTCCGTCTACAAGACCGCTGAAGATCTTGTCATTTACATAGTCAGCCTTGCCTTCCATAGCAAGAGAAGCAAGTGTTGTCTTAGCAGCCTCTGAAAGGAAGTTGAATAAGAACTTGTTGCTCTTTTCCTTCTCGTATGCTGCAAGGTCCTCATCACTCCAGAGCTTCTCGTTAACTGCTCTGTCAAGGAGTTTCTGAAGGATAGGCTTGGGAAGTGAAGCAGGATCATTAAGAGCACTGTCTATTGTGATCTCCTTAAGCTTAGCCATCTCATCTGCTGAGATATCCTCTCTGCTTACATACTGGGGATTCATAGCAGCTACCTGCATTGCGATGTTCTTTAAAGCTTCAACAACCGCATCGTTCTTTGAACCCTCTGCACCAAGGATAACACCGATCCTTCCGCCGCCGTGAATGTAATCTATAACGATAGGAGCTTCGATCTTTTTGAATCTTCTGATGCTTAACTTCTCACCGATAGTTGCGATCTTCTCAACGAGAGCATCGTTTACTGTCTTTGAAGTATCATCCTTCCATGTCTCTGCCATGAATGCATCATCAACATCTGCTGAAGCGCTGTCAAGAGCCTGCTTAGCAACTGTCTCAACAAATGCCTGGAAAGTCTCGTTCTTGGCAACAAAGTCTGTCTCTGAGTTAACTTCAACTACGGCTGCCTTGCCATCAGCAACAGCTGTACGGCAGATACCTTCTGCTGCAATACGGCTTGCTTTCTTTACTGCTTTGGCTGCACCGCTCTTTTTTAAAAACTCCAGAGCCTCGTCCATATTTCCATCACACTCTGAGAGTGCTTTCTTACAATCCATCATGCCTGCGCCTGACATCTCACGCAGTTCTTTAACCATTGCTGCTGTTATTGCCATTGTAATATCCTCCTTTTTAACGAATTATTCTGCGTCTGCTACTTCTTCGATATCTGTTGCTTCAGCTGCATCAGCTGCTGCTTCTTCCTCTGTATAAACAGACTCACCCTGGTTTGCTTCGATTACAGCATCAGCCATCTTAGCTACGATAAGCTTTACGGCTCTGATAGCATCATCGTTACCGGGGATGATGTAGTCAAGTTCTTCAGGATCACAGTTTGTATCTGCGATACCGATGAGTGTGATACCGAGTGCTCTTGCTTCCTTAACGCAGATAGCTTCCTTCTTGGGATCTACAACAAAGATAGCATCGGGAACTCTTGTCATATCCTTGATACCGCCAAGGTTCTTCTCAAGCTTCTCCCACTCTTTCTTTATCTGGATAACTTCCTTCTTGGGAAGTACATCGAATGTGCCGTCTTCGCTCATCTGCTCGATCTTCTTAAGTCTAGCGATTCTTGACTCGATAGTCTTGAAGTTTGTGAGCATACCGCCAAGCCATCTCTCATTTACATAGTACATACCGCAACGCTCTGCCTCAGACTTAACTGCGTCCTGAGCCTGCTTCTTTGTACCTACAAAAAGGATCGTGCCGCCCTGATCAGCAATATCAAATACTGCCTTGTAAGCATCGTCTACAAGACCTACTGTCTTTTGAAGATCGATGATGTGTACACCGTTACGCTCTGTAAAGATGTAGGGAGCCATCTTGGGGTTCCATCTGCGAGGGTGATGACCGAAGTGAACACCTGCTTCGAGTAACTGTCTCATTGAAATAACGCTCATTTTTAATTCCTCCGTTTTGGTTAATCTTTGCACAGCCTTCTGATCCGAGCCGATCCTAAACACACCTGAATTCTTCAGGACCCGTGTTTATCAAAGACTATGCGCATTTTTTACAGCTTTATGATTGTAGCACAGACCATTCGATAAAAACAATACCCTGCGCTGAAAATATATTAAAAATATACATATTTCTTTTGCAAAATAGCAGTTTCTTTATTGAAATTATCTGACAAAACATATATAATTTAGTTATATTTAGATGCAAAGGAGTTATTTTTTTATGTTTGATCGAATATTTGCCAATTATCTGGCAGAAAGCGGTAAGCTGAGCGAGCAGAATCTTAAGGATATTTTTTCCATCCAGGACAGCAAGCGCGTTCGTCTTGGCGTGATCGCCGTATCCGAAAAACTGATGTCAATCGAGCAGGTTGAGGAAGTCAACCAGCTTCAGGCAGTACTTGATAAGCGTTTTGGCGATATCGCCATTGAGAAAGGCTATCTCAACAGTGAGCAGGTAAGCAGGCTATTAGTCCTTCAGGGTAACTCCTATCTTGCATTTATACAGTCGGTAGTTGACAGCGGCTTCCTTTCAATGGATGATCTTGAGAACATGCTTGTTCGCTATCAGGAAGAGAACAACTTCACTCTTTCTAATATGGAAGATTTAAAGAGCTGTGATATCAACCGTATCATTCCTATCTTCTTATATTCGCATTCAGAAATGCTTAGAGAATTAGCATCTGTAACCATACGTACTCTGGTTCGTCTGGTTGATTTCCATACATTTATAAAGAAACCTCAGATCCTAAAGGAATACCATTACAATGTACTATGCGCCCAGGAAGTCAGCGGTGATCACAGATTCCTTACAGCTTTCTCAGGTGATGTTTCAAATGACCTTGTCGACGTAGCAATATCTTTTGCCGGAGCCGATAACATCTCATGTGATGAAGATACGGTAGATGCTCTGTGTGAATTTGTTAACTGCGTAAACGGTCTGTTTGCTTCAGATATGAGCAATCGCGATATAGATATAGACATGAGCGCTCCGATAGGCAAATGCGAGGAAGGCGTTCTCAAAGCAGACAGCATCTTGTGCATTCCGATGATCGTATGCGGAAAACCGATCGATCTTCTGCTTACACTTGACCAGGATTATGCATTTTAAGGGGGAGACTGAACAATGGCTAAGATTATAATTGTAGACGATTCAAGAATACTGAGAAAGATACTGAATGCAACACTTACTGAAGCCGGTCATGAGATCGTTGGAGAAGCAGGTAACGGAGAAGAAGTTTTAAAGCTT
>JAGCXJ010000127.1 GCA_017961385.1 Lachnospiraceae bacterium | reverse complement strand
TTTTCTTTCTTCCTCTTCATCAAGTACAGCTGTACCCTTAGACCTGTCAGACATAAAAAAACTGACGGTAAAAAGTATCGCCCCTGCAATTAATACTATTATCTCTGCTGCATGCATCGCATCTCTCCTCAGATCTTCAGATCAAAACTGCCTCCAAGATATGGAGCCTTGATCTGCTTCTGCTTCTCCTCTTTATTATTCTGTCGATGTTTTCCGCCGTCTCCGTCATAGGAGTTATTGCCTTTTTCCTTTGCGTCAAACTTCTGGTTTCTAAACTCGCCCTTATCTTTCTCCTGAACCTGATTGAGCTTTTCATCCACATTTTGATCTATCTGCTTCTGAAAATTCGTATGATCCATCATAGCTCGCATATCCTCATGCTGACGCATGGAATTGTAATCCTGGATCCCCGTCATGGCTCCGTTTAAATGAACCGCATCAATACCCATACATTTTCCCCTTTACAGTCCGATCATCTTGACATTGCCTTCGCTCTTGATGAACTTGCAATGCTGTACGCTCTCCTTGATCAGCTTGGAGACATCCGATATCACTATCTGTGTTCCAGGATAAACAGTATCCGAAACCTTGATAGATGCTCCCTTGTCTATCTCCATAGCCTTTGACAGATCACTCTGTTCTACCTTTAATTCATCCTGTTCTCTTTTCTTTATCTTTGACAGGTTATATATATTTCTGACATTCTCAAGCTGTTCCTCGCTCAGTTCCTGTCCGCTCTCAAGTCTGTCTCTTGCAGCCTCCATTATGGGAATGGCACGCAAAAGGACCTTGTCTATCTCTTCTATCTGCTCGCTGACTTCCTTGAAGCGCTTCTTGGCCATTGCACTTAAGCCTATCTCGAGTACGGTATTTGTTCCCATTTCCGAGCCTAGTATCTTTGCTTCTATAAGGCTTGTTGCATTTACCTTTCCGCCTGAAATGAAGCCTTTCTTTCCTTCGACATGTATCTCTGTTCCGGCAACGACATTGCTGTGCATGATCGATCCGCTCTCGACATACCCTTCGGCTTCAACTGTGGAGTTTTCTATAAACTTTGCAACAACGTTTCCGCCTGCCTTTAGTCTGCCCTTGCCCATGCCGTTCATGCCTCTGGCTATGGTTATGTTTCCGCCTGCTTCTATCTCTGCGCCTTCAACAACACCTCTGACTTCAACATTGCCCTTTGCTTTTACGGAAAAGTTCGAGCATACATTGCCGTTTACCTGAACATTTCCTTCGTATACGATGTTTCCGGTAGCAACATCAACATTTTCAACTTCCATGATGTTGCCGACAAATACGCGTCCGCCGGTGAGCATGACATGACCGTTGCACTGAGAATATATCTCGGTGCCGTCTTCATTTACAGATATGTTCTTTCCGTATTTGAGGATCTTTCGATTGACCTTTGCAGGCTGTATGGGATTGCCCATTATGTCCTTGCCGGGCGTACCCTTTACTTCCTTTGTAAGCCTTGCAAGAAGCTGTCCCTCTTCTACATGATTGATGATATTCAGATTAAAGAAATCTACAGAACCGTCTTCATTAAGTGTAGGTCTTACCTGCAGATCTGTATTAAAGAAATATTCTATCTCGGCATTCCTTCCCTGCACAGGAGGCTGTCCGTTTGCAAGGATTATCTCAGAATTGTACATCCTGCTCATGAGATAGAAATCTATGGCAGCTTCATCTATACCGAACTTGACGCCTTTGAACTTAAGATCAGAGAGTATCTCATCCTTAGTTATCTCCTGACCCTTGTCTGAGGCACAAGCAAAACGACCACGGGCACACATCCTGTCGTCGTCTATTTCTATGAACAGCTCCTCATTGACGGGGATAAGTTCATCGTTATTTAGCAGTACTACCTGCTCGTTCTCGAGATTGGAAACGGCCGCATTCAAAGAAGGCAGATCGAACATTATCTTATTGAAATTAAGATAATCGATTATATCTGCCGCCTCAAGATTCTGATCGTCCTCGGTAGGAGGAACAAGTCTCAGAAAAGTCTTATGATCCTCTCCTATCAGCTGAAAATACGCATTCACACTTTACGCTCCCGCCAAAAATCCCATATATTTTCCCATTTTGTCCTTCATCCTGGTCAAAGCCTTGGTATGAAGCTGTGATACTCTTGACTCCGACACTTCGAGTATCACACTGATCTCCTTTAATGTAAGATCCTCGTAATAATACAGTTCAATAACTCTTCTTTCCTTTTCGGTAAGAAGGTTTAATGAATCCCTCAGTACTTCCTTAAGCTCGTTTTCCTCGTATCTTTCTTCGGGATTTGCAAAGTGCGAGCTGCTGTTTCTGGCATTCGGCACATCGCTTCCCTGCTCCATGAACTCATTTAAGGATACGACATTTGTGATCTTTAGCTGTGACTGCCAGTCACTGTATTCATCCTGACTTATACCGAGCTTTTGAGCGATCTCTTCATCGCTGGCATTCCTGCCGGTTAATGATTCTATCTCCCTTATCGCAGAATCTATCTGCTTCTGTCTCTGACGCACAGTCCTGGGGATCCAGTCCATCTTTCTTATCTGATCGAGTATCTCTCCCCTGATCCTGAGCGACGCATATGTTTCAAATTTGTTCTGTTTGTTCAGATCATATTTGTCTATGGCATCTATAAGACCGAAGATGCCGTAGCTTACCAGATCATCATACTCGACGTTGTAGCCCAAATACATACTAAGTCTGCCTGCTACGATCTTGACAAGCGGAGCATATTCCAGTATTAACTTTTCTCTCAGTTCCGAAGACTTTGTCCTGGAGTAGTCACTCCAGAGTCTTTCCCTGCCCTTCTCGTCCATCTACATAACCCCATTAAACAAGACTATCTTTCCACAGGCGGTCTGTTTCCCAGATCCATGGCATTGCTGCCGGATTCAGTATTTATCTCGCTCTCATCCTTTTCAACCACCGTTCCTTCAAGCGGTGCTTTCTCTTCTTCCTCTTCCTTTTCCTCATCCTTGGGCTTGTTTGCTTCTTCAAACTTTACAATGAGTTTCTGAAGTACAAGACCCAGGATATAAAAGATCACAAGGACAAAAAGAAGTATGATCAGAGCACTCTTTAATGTGTAGCCTATCACAAACGTTATGATACTTGTAAAAGCTCCGGCCATCAGCATCACAAATGCCGGAAGAAGTTTAAGCTTTGTGCTCATATTTCGTTACTAGATGATCTTTCCTTCTCTGCCGATAGCTCTTATATGATATTCACCCGTTTCGGGGAAGAATTCTACGGTACGGCCGTATTTGTCTCCCGTATCCTCTGCTACCAGCTTTATATTCAGCTCTTTCAGCTTAGCCTTTGTCGCTTCCGCGTTTCTCTCACCGATCCTTAATGTCGGTGAATTTGTATTAACACTGAACATCTGCGCTCCGCCGGCAATCTTTGCTACCAGCCTTGATCTTGTTGCTCCTGACAGCAATACCTTTTCGAGCAGTTCCTCGATCCCGGTATCGGCAAACTTTGCCCTGTTGGTATTCTGGCTTATAGCTGTCGAATCCGGAAGCATGATGTGTACCATTCCGCACACCTTGCTCACAGGATCCCACAGGATCACGCCGATGCATGATCCCAGTCCCATGGTGATTATGCTGTCGGGAGAGGCACAGACATTCAAGTCAGCCATGCCCACCTTAACTACCATCTTTATTCCTCTAATCTATCTACTGTATCAATCCCAAAGCCTTTAAGATCTTCTCATATGACTCCACGTCGGGAACCATGATGAAGAATCCGTCGATCTCGATATCATCAGATATCTGTGACTGTATAAGCAATACGTTATCACCGTATATGCCGAACTGGATCGCCGGAACACTTAAGATAGCGCCTGCCATATCGATGGCAAGGTCCGGCACCGTAGGATATATACACATATTTGTCATAGTAGAAAGCGCATTTAAATACGCTCCCGTGATAATGTTGGATATCTCCTTGAATGCGGACTGTTCCATCTCTCCGAACTCTCCGCTCGCATATCCCATCATCATCTTTGTGACAAGATGCATGGCAACATCTTTTTTAACAAGAAACAGTATGCTTCCGGTGATATCACCTTCAACACCGAGGTAGGCGCCTACCATTTCCTGTTCTTCACCACCGACAATCGCACCGACGTCCTTGAATTCCAGCAGTTTGACCTGCGGAACTTTCATGTCTACCTTGGCCTGCAGCAAGGATGCCAGGGCCGTAGTAGCATTGCCGGCACCGATGTTTCCAAGCTCAGCTAAAACATCGAGATACTGTTCGGTAATGCTCTCAATAGACATATCAGACATCTACGATTCCTCCTTGCTCTGCTTGTCGTATAACACAACACCCAGGTCCAGTACGGAAACCAAAGTGTTATCAACCTTTCCGACTGCACTGACGAAATGATTCTCTTCCGTGTTGTCATACGGCAGCTTTTCAAGCTGATCTTCCTCGAGAGCGACAACTTCCTTTACCGCATCAACGATAAGACCTATCTTTCCGTAATTTTCAGTCTTGATAATTATTATTCTGGTATCTTTTGTATATTCGATCTCTTCGAGTCCGATCTTTAACCTGAGATTCATGATGGGAACGATCTCGCCTCGAAGATTGATCACGCCTTTGATATATGCGGCAACATTGGGAACTCTTGTTATTCTCTGCATGCGCACGATATTCTCGATAACGCTGATATCAACACCGTAGAATTCCTCTCCGACCGCGATCTTTATATACTGTGTAGCCTCAGAAAAAACTTTTACCTCGTTCATGTTCAGTCCTCTCTTTCATCATATCAGGGCATTGGGGTCGATGATCAGTGCAACTTCGCCGTCACCTAGGATGGTAGCACCGCTTATGACCTTGCTCTTGTTAATGTATTTGCCCAAGGACTTGATAACGATCTCCTGCTGTCCCGTAAGTTCATCTATAACGAGACCTGCCTGAACATCGCCCTTCTTTACAACAACAACGATAAAGTCCTCATCAGGTTTTCTTGTTGACTCGCATCCTAAAACCTCATTGAGTCTTATTATCGGGATAACGCTTCCGCGCAAGTTTATTACTTCCTTATGCTGAACAGTCTTGATCTCTTCGGGAACAACGCTCTCGATTGTCTGGATGTTTCCAAGCGGTATAGCATATTTCTCTCCGCCGATGACAACCATGAGTGACTGTATGATAGCAAGCGTAAGAGGTAGACGAATTGTCCATTTGCTGCCTTCTCCGTATACGGATTTGACATCAACCTCGCCGCTTAATGATTCTATCTTGCTCTTGACAACGTCAAGCCCGACACCTCTTCCGGAAATATCAGAAACCTGCTTTGCCGTTGAGAAGCTGGGAAGGAAGAGAAGATTTGTTATCTCGGCATCAGACATGCTTGCTGCCTGTTCCTCTGTTATCGTTCCTCTCTCTATAGCTTTGTTCCTTACTGCTGCAACATCGATACCGTTACCGTCATCTCTTACTTCGATCACAACGTTGTTGCCGTCCTGATATGCATCAAGCCAGATGCTTCCTGTCTCAGGCTTTCCTCTCTCTTTTCTGAGAGCAACATCGTTCTCGATGCCGTGATCTGCAGAGTTACGAAGAAGATGCATCAGAGGATCACCGATCTCGTCAACAACGGTACGGTCAAGTTCTGTCTCCTCACCTGACATGTACAGTTCCATCTTCTTGTTAAGCTTCTTTTGAAGATCCCTGATCATACGAGGGAACTTGTTTACTACGCTCTCGATAGGCACCATTCTTACCTTCATAACAGATTCATGAAGATTTGTGGTAACGCTCTCAAGATACTCTATCTGCTCGTTTACGTTGTTTGATCCGGCACCCTTTGTGGTAGCCGCGCTAACAAGCGAGTTCTTTGCGATTATAAGCTCGCTGACAAGATTCATAAGATCATCGAGCTTTTCTATATCGACACGTACTGTCCTGTTGACAACAGGCTTCTTCTTGTCAGCAGCCTTGGCAGGAGCATTTCCGGCTCCTTCGCTTGCTGCAGGCTTGTTGTCTGTAACAGCAGGCTTGTTTGAATCCTCTGTCTGCTCGGAAGCCTTTTCGCTCTCAGCAGAAGATGCATCAAGTTCTACATATCCGCCTATAGCCTTTTCTATCTCGGATACATTTGTAGCAGCCGTGATGAGCTTGTCGGTATCGGAATCAGAGATCACGATAAGAGAAAACTCAAGATCGAACTTCTCATCCTCTATATCCTGAGCAGAAGGGTTGGATACTATGATCTCTCCAAGATCCTCTATAGCCTTGTAAACAAGGAATGCTCTTGCAGCCTTTAGGATACAGCTCTCCTGAACCGTAACGGTAAGGCCTATCACATTCTTTCCTTCCTTAATGGCTTCCCTCATGACAACAAGCTGAGACTCTGCAAACTTGATCTTCTTCCAGCTCGCATCATCGTCTTTGCCTGACTTGTCTTCTGTTTCCTGCTTGTCTGCAGGCTCATCCTTGCTCTCAACTTCTGCTTTAGGCGCTTCCTTATCTGCATCAGGTTCGTTTCCCGCAAGGAAATCATTGAAAGCCTTTATAAGGTTTTCGTTATCGTTATCTCCCTCATCTCCCGTGGTCTGGATATTGGTTACATACTCATCCAGAGCATCGAGGCACTGGAATAAAACATCAACAACGCTTGCATTTACTTTAGCCGCACCGTTTCTTACTTCGGAGAAAACATTCTCCATGTTGTGCGTAAGATTCTGCATCCTCTTGTATCCCATGGTTCCGGCCATACCCTTTAGAGTATGAGCTGCACGGAATATCTCGTTGATGGTATCCATATTGCCCGGTTCCTGCTCCAGGTCCAATATCTGTGTGTTAAGGTTTTGTAAATGTTCTTTGGATTCGTCGATAAAGACGTCCAGATACTGACTAACATCCATCTGCTTTTACCCCCACGCGTAAAATAATCTCTTGTGCTATCTGGTTTAATGTGACCGATGCGTCTGACAGGCCTGCCTTGACACAAGCTCTGGGCATGCCGTTAACAACACAGCTGTCACCCTCCTGGGTAATTACATACGTGGGCTTTCCCGAACCTTTGAGATTCTTTATGCCCTCGGTTCCGTCCGCGCCCATTCCTGTCATGACAACTCCCACTACCTCGTCATAGATCGAGTTTGCAAGAGACTCGTACATGTAGTTTGCGCACGGTCTTACGCCTTCTCTGTATGCTTCCTGCGTATAATGAATCTTCGTGGCGTTTCTGTCTTTTACAAGGTTTAGATGATTTCCCGCCTTGGCGATGTATACACATCCTTTTTGAAGTACTTCGCCCTCCTTGCCCTCGACAACCTTGATCTCGCTGATCTTGTTTAATCTGTCGGCAAAGGATTCGGTAAACCCTTCGGGCATGTGCTGTACCAGTACGACCGGTGCATCAAGCCCTGAAGGCAAGAACGGGATAACACTCTGAAGAGCTTTGGGTCCGCCAGTTGAAACGGCAATGGCAACTATCCTGTTGCCCACAACCTTCTGAGTGCTCTTTTTTACTATGTCAACGATCTTTACTGTGTTGACCTTTACCTTCTTTTCCTGGATATTTGAATTGCAGACAGCCTCAAGTGTTGACAAGAATCCCTGCTGGAAGGATTCGTCCTTGCATTTGTATGACCAGTCCGGCTTGTGAACAAAATCCAGTGCTCCGAGTTCGAGACAGTCGAGAGTTATCTGACTGCCTTCCTGAGTCGCGGTGCTGGCCATCATGATCCTTGCCTTGATACCCTGAGCCTTCAATTCCTTCAAAAGTTCTATGCCGTTCATCTTCGGCATGTTCACATCAAGGACCACAGCATCATAGTTCTTGGTCTGCAAAAGCACCAGCGCCTCAGCGCCGTTTGTAGCTTCATCTTCTACAGAAAATCTACCGTCTGAATTGATTATATCATGCAACACCCTTCTCATGAGTGCAGAGTCATCAACCAGTAGTATTTTTTTCATCTGAACCCTCTCTCTTTTCTGCGGTTTTTCCGCTCCTCCTCGAAGATATACTGAATGATCTCTTCGCGTTCGTCATTATCCAGATTCACAAACTGGATACGATACTCGTATTCTCCGCTCCTGTTGGGAATATCCCTTACGTCAAGTATCTTGCAGATTATCTCGTATTCCTTGGCTCCTCCGTGTATGAGCAGTTCGTATTTGCAAAAGATCAGTCCGTCCTTTTCATATTCAGCTTTTGAAGTGAATCTCATTCCTCCGCCGGATATGTCGACAATGACTGCTTTTGTAGACGGCAGTCCTGGAGGCGCCTGATAGATCTCTCCCTTTCTGTAGGCGAGCGCCTCATCGCTTGTAAGCTCCCTTGTTTCCATATCAAGAGCACAGCTGTATCTGTAAAAATCCCTTCTCTGATATTTTCTTAAGTTTGTCTGCAGCTCTACAAGGAGTATGTAGACATTGTTGCTCTTGTATCTGTCCGTGATGCGGATAGTGCTCTCATAAAGACCGTTGTCCGTATAGAAGAATATCTCGTATTCTCCGTCAACCGGAAGCAGTATGAGCTTTGTCTGCTCCATAGGCATCACGAGTTCTATGGTATCCTCGCTCACGATATCGTATATCTTGGTGGAATACACCTTTTCCCTTGTCTCTTCTCCTGAAACTTTGACCCTTCTGACAGCCTTTAGATCAACTCTCTGTCCGGGCTTGATAAAATTTTCCAACATAACTCTTCCCTAACCCTGTCTTTTTCCTGAAACTATATGCGAGAAAAACGCAGCCATCCCGCGTTTCTTAATATCAGTAGCGCTCTCCTTGTTCATGAGCCTTGCGGCTATCGTCTCATATGCCTTTGACGATCTTGCATTTTCATGCGCAAGCGATACAGGCATCTGCTGCATAACAGCCTGGCTTAATTTCTCATCCTCGGGTACTGCTCCCAGATACTCAAGCGGAAGCTTTAGGTATCTTTGAACGACCACGTTTAGCTTGTTGAAAAGCGCTGTTCCGTCTTCTTCCTTGTCAACCTTGTTTGCGATGACCTTTATCTTTGATGTCTCTGTTGAGAATCTCGGATGTCTGTTCAAGGCCTTTAGCAGTGAATATGAATCCGTGATGGATGTAGGCTCGGGTGTAGTAACAAGGAGTATCTCTCCGCTTGCTACTAAAAACTCCAAAACCGCATCGCTTATCCCGGCTCCCGTATCTATTATGATAACGTCCGCCATCACATCAAGCTGGGCTAAATTGTTGATGATGTATCCCAGGTATTCCTTGCTTAAGTTTGACAGACCGACTATTCCTGATCCGCCTCATATGAAGCCTATCTCTCCAGGTCCCCATGTGATGATATCCGTGATGCTCTTTCCCTGATATAAAAGATCGCACAGATTGTGCCTGGGTACCGTTCCGAACATTATCTCTATATTTGCAAGGCCGAAATCCGCATCAAGGATAATGACACGCTGTCCCATTCTCTTAAACCAGATGGCCAGGTTTATAGAGGTGTTCGACTTTCCGACACCGCCTTTTCCGCTGGTCACGGTTATTACCCTGGCAGTGGGTCTTATCACCGTATTATTAGCTTTTATTATGTTTCTTAACTGTTCTGCCTGATCCAAGGTGCTTCCTTTCTATTTTACCATACAATTTGCAATTATGTAAACTGTGTTTTAGACTATTCTAGCCCCCGAGTATCTGTTTTACGGTAGATTGAGGATCGAATCTGTCAATGTCCTCAGGAACGTTCTGTCCGTATGTGACATAGGAAAGATCGGCTCCCGTATATAGCTTCAGATTTAACAGATTTCCAAGGGATGTCGTCTCATCCAGCTTTGTAAATATGATCTTGAAATCCGTCATCTCCTTATATGTATCCGCAATGCTTGTAAGGTCCTTGTACTTCGTCGTGGCACTGAGCACCAGATAAACCTCAGGCTGAGTCTTTTCATCGAGTGCATGGATGACAACATTTGTATTGTTCTTCTGCTCCTCATTGTGATGAGAATGGCCTGCGGTATCTACGAGGATGTAGTCAAAATCCATGAACCTGTCATATGCTTCCTCTATCTCTGCGGGAGAATAGATTATAAGACAGGGTATCTCCAAAATATTTGCATAAGTCCTCAGCTGCTCGGCTGCAGCGATCCTGTATGTATCGCTTGTCAAAAGAGCTACCTTTTTCTTTTCCTCGAGACAGAACTTGCTTGCGATCTTTGCTATGGTAGTAGTCTTTCCAACTCCGGTAGGCCCGACAAAATACACTACCTTGGGACCCTTGGGTGCTGGTGTTATAACTGAAGTCTGCCCGAACTTTAATATCATCTTCTGATATATGTTTGTAAGGAAATAATCAACGGGCATATTGGGCTTGTTTGCCTTTTCAGCCTCTTCTATGATCTGGTTTGCGTATTTCTCATGAACCTCGTTATCGATCATCATGTTGTAGAGAAGCTTTGTCAGCTTCATCTGATCGTTCTCCTCGGTATGAGGCTCGCTCTTTACTTCCTCGTTTACCTTTGAATCCTCGTTTTCAAGACGCTTCTTTATCAGAGTCTCGATGGAATCAAGCTTTTCCTCAAGCGCATTGTTTGACTTGCTGTCAACATCATCATAAGGAGTAGACTGAACATTTACAGGTTCAGAAACCTTTATGCTCTCAGCCTTCTTTTTCTCTATCTCTTTCTGCTTTGCGGCAAGCTGTTCGAGCGCTGTCATCGCAGGAGCCTTTGGAGGCTGCTTTTCTCCTTCTTCTTCAAGCGCTACTGTCACTTCCACCTGAGGAGATGAAAAGAATGAGAATATTCCTTTTTTCTTTATCGTGCGGACATTCATTATAACGACATCAGGACCCAGTTCCTTTCTTGCGATGTCGATGGCATCCGCCTCGGTTTTACTTGAGAATTTTTTGATTATCATGCTGTTACCATCCCGACAGACTGTAATTCAACGTTTGATTCCACTTCATTATATGATACTACCGCTATATCCTTGTAGTAATCTTCTATGAGTCTCTTGAAATATATCCTTACTATGGGCGAGGTTATTACGATCGGTGCCTTGCCCAGGTTTTCAAGCTTCTTAGCCTCCGCTTCAACTGACTTTAGAATATCCTTTGTAAGATCAGGATCGAGATTTAAATAAGTGCCGTTTTCAGTCTGCTTGACTCCTGACATGATCTTCTGTTCAAGCTGAGGATCGAGTGTGACAACGCTCGATGTCTCGTTCGGAGGAAAGAACTTGTTTGATATGGCTCTTTTTAAAGCCTGTCTAACATACTCGGTCAGGATATCCGTATCCCTGCTTGTCGTTGCATAATCTGCTAGCGTTTCAAATATGGTCAAAAGATCTCTTATCGAGATGCCTTCCTTAAGGAGATTCTGCAATACCTTCTGGATCTCGCCTATGCCAAGAAGCTTGGGTGTCAGCTCGTCAACAAGTGCAGGATGAGAATCCTTTAGGTTGTTGATGAGATTCTGTACATCCTGGCGGGTGAGCAGCTCATCGATATGCTGTCTTATTATCTCAGTCAGATGAGTAGCTATGATGCTAGGCGGATCTACTACTGTATAGCCTAGTGATTCCGCACGCTCTCTCTGTGATTCCGTTATCCATATGGCAGGCAGATGGAATGAGGGTTCGTATGTGGGGATACCTGTTATCTCCTCTTCAACATAACCCGGATTCATCGCCATGTAATGGTCAAAGAGTATCTCGCCTTCAGATATCTGTATGCCCTTGATCTTTATGATGTACTGATTGGGATTTAACTGGATGTTATCCCTGAGTCTTATTATCGGAACAACCGTACCAAGTTCAAGTGCTATCTGACGTCTTATCATTACGACTCTGTCAAGCAGGTCACCGCCCTGGTTGACATCGGCAAGAGGAATGATGCCGTAGCCGAATTCGAGCTCGATAGGATCGACCTGCAAAAGTGAATTGACGTTCTCTGGCTGTCTTATCTCTTCCGCGGCGGTTTCTTCCGCACTGACTTCAGTCTCGATCTTTGAAGTTTCTATCGTACCCTCGATCATGCGTGCACAGAGGATAAATACAGCTCCCATGCTGACAAATATGATGGGATTAAGAGGTGTGACAAGACCAAGGAAGGCTATTACGGCGCCTACCAGGTACAATACCTTCGGTATGCCGAAAAGCTGCTTGATGAGCGTATTTCCAAAGTCCGCCTCTTTCGATCCCTTTGTTACAAGGATACCTGTTGAAAGAGATATGAGCAGTGAAGGGATCTGGCTGACAAGTCCGTCACCGATAGTAAGTATAGTATATTTGCTTAAGGCATCGGAAATCTCCATTCCCTGTCTGGTAACACCCAGAGCGATGCCGCCTATAACATTTACCGCTGTTATGATAAGACCTGCGACAGCATCTCCCTTAACGTACTTAACAGCACCGTCCATGCTTCCAAAGAAGCTTGATTCCTGCTGTATCTTGTCTCTTCTTATCTTTGCCTCGGCATCGGTTATCGCACCGGTATTAAGATCAGCATCAATCGCAATCTGCTTACCAGGCATTGCATCAAGGGTAAATCTAGCAGTTACTTCAGCTACTCTTTCAGAACCTTTGTTTATTACCATGAACTG
>JAGCXJ010000126.1 GCA_017961385.1 Lachnospiraceae bacterium | reverse complement strand
GGCTTAATGAGGGATCCGTATATTTTAATAAGCAGGCACGGATACTTAAAGAGCTCGTTAGTAATATTCTAAAAGAGGAAAAGGAGATAAAAAGATGACAGCACTGTTAATCATTCTTGCAGCTATAGCATTGCTGATCATAGGCTACATCACCTACGGATCATGGCTTGCTAAGCAGTGGGGTATCGACCCCTCAAGAAAAACTCCTGCTATCGAGAAAGAGGATGGCGTTGACTATGTAGCGGCTCCTCCGGCGGTCCTTATGGGACACCATTTCTCTTCAATCGCAGGTGCAGGTCCTATCAACGGACCAATCCAGGCATCCATTTTCGGATGGGTTCCGGTATTTCTTTGGTGTATAGTCGGAGGTATATTCTTCGGCGGATTACAGGATTTCGGTTCACTTTTCGCTTCAATAAGACATGACGGAAAGTCACTCGGCGAGATCATTAACGACACGATGGGACAGAAGGCTAAAAAGCTATTCTTGATTTTCGGACTTCTCGTTCTCATACTTGTAATTGCATCATTTGTTAATGTTGTTGCAGGTACGTTCTTTACTGAGGAAGGCGGATTCGGATTCACCGGAAATCCAACAAACAATCAGACAACAGCTATGATCTCTTTGCTGTTCATACTGATCGCTATTGTTTACGGCTATGTAACCAACAAGATGAATATCAAGACTGTTCCTGCTTCAATCTGTGGTGTTATCGGTATCATAGTTATAACAGCAATCGGACTTAATTGCGGTTTTGTTATGAGCCGTACAGCATGGATAGTATTTATAGGTATATATATTGCAGTTGCTTCGCTGGTTCCTGTTTGGATACTTCTTCAGCCTAGAGATTATCTTTCAAGTTTTCTTCTCTATGCTATGATAGGTATCGCAGTTATCGGTATAATTGTTGCTGCATTCTCTGGAAATGCAAGTTTCTCAATACCGGCATTCAACGGTTTCAAACTCGAGAATGGATCATTACTGTTCCCGACACTGTTCATCACAGTTGCCTGCGGTGCTTGTTCAGGATTCCATTCACTTATCTCTACAGGTACTACATCAAAGCAGCTTAAGAACGAAAAAGATGCAAAGCCGATCGGATATGGTTCAATGCTTGTAGAGTCTGCACTGGGTATCATTTCTCTTATAGCTGTAGGTATGGTTTATGCAAAGTACACAGAAGGCGGCTTTGGTTCTCCTTCAGCAGCATTCGGTGCAGGTATAGCTACAATGTTCGGACCTGAAGGAAGCGGTATTTACAACACGATAGCAGCGCTACTTACACTTGCTGTTTCAGTATTCGCACTTACATCTCTTGATACAGGTACAAGACTTTCAAGATTCATGTTCAGCGAACTCTTCCTCAAGGAAGATGAACCTACATGGAAAGATGCTAGCGGTATCAGAAAAGTGCTTGCACATCCCATGTTCGGAACAACAATAATGGTAGTGATCGGTTGTATCTTAGGCGGACTTAAGCTATCCGCTATATGGGCTCTGTTCGGTGCAGCTAATCAGCTTCTCGCCGGAATAGCACTTCTTGCAGTTTGTGCATGGCTTGGAGAAGTAGGAAAGAACAATAAGATGTTCTTTATTCCTATGATCTTCATGCTCTGTGCAACTCTTACATCACTTGTACAGACAATAATCAAGAAGTTCCAGGTTATCACAACACCCGATGGTGTATGGGGAGACTGGTTCCAGTTGATTTTTGCTCTTGCTATGACGATACTTGCTGTTATCCTTGTTATCGAGGGTATTCAGACATTCAGCAAGCAGAAAAAAGCTAACGCATAATCTATTGCATATAGCCCGTCGGGTCATCATTGATCCGGCGGGTTTTTTATTTACTTTTGCAAATTGTTTCAAAAATCTAAACTTTAAGATGAATTTTATTCATTACCCCTAATAACCGTTGACAATGAAATATCAGATTAATATAATAGAAAAGAACGTTTTCAGACTACTACAGAGGTTATTATCATATGAAAAGAAGAGTATTTCAGCTCCTTGTTGAAAACACATCTGGTGTACTCAGCAGAATATCAGGCCTGTTTTCAAGAAGAGGGTATAATATAGAATCTATCACAGCAGGTGTTACTGCTGATCCCAAAGTTTCCCGTATTACAATTGTAGCAAACGGAGATGATGAGATCCTTAACCAGATCGAAAAGCAGGTTGCTAAACTTGTCGATGTATGTGATGTTAAGGAACTTAAGCCTGATCAGAGCGTATATCGTGAACTTGCTCTTATAAAAGTTAAAGCTGATGCAAAATCAAGAGAAGGTGTAATATCGCTTGCAAACGTATTCAGAGCGAATATCATCGATGTTTCAGAACAGGGTCTTATCATTGAGATCACCGGTGGTCAGGATAAGATCGAAGCATTCATAAATCTTTTGAGCGGTTATGAGATTCTTGAACTTGCAAGAACAGGTATAGCCGGTCTTAGAAGAGGAACCGACGATATAGTATATCCGAAAGTTGATTAAGTAAACTAACTTGGTTTGGCCAAGGAAAAATTATAAACACAGGCATATCATGCCAGGAAAGGAGTCATGAAAATGGCACAGAGAATTTTTTATCAGCAGGATTGTAATCTTGCAGAATTAGAAGGCAAGACAATCGCTGTTATAGGTTACGGAAGTCAGGGACATGCACATGCCCTTAACGCCAAGGAGTCTGGATGCAACGTTATTATTGGTCTTTACGAAGGTTCAAAGAGCTGGGCTAAGGCTGAGAAGCAGGGCTTTGAGGTATATACAGCAGCTGAGGCTGCAAAGAAAGCAGATATCATAATGATCCTCATCAATGATGAGCTTCAGGCTGATATGTACAAGAAAGATATCGAGCCCAACCTTGAAGCAGGCAACATGTTGATGTTTGCTCATGGTTTCAATATTCACTTCGGATGCATCACACCTCCGAAGGATGTAGATGTAACAATGATCGCTCCTAAGGGACCCGGTCATACAGTTAGAAGCGAGTATCAGGCTGGTAAGGGTGTTCCTTGTCTTGTTGCTGTTCATCAGGATGCAACAGGTAAGGCTCTTGATAAAGCACTTGCTTATGCACTTGCAATCGGCGGCGCAAGAGCTGGTGTTTTAGAGACAACATTCAGAACAGAAACTGAAACAGACCTCTTTGGTGAACAGGCAGTACTTTGCGGTGGTGTTTGTGCTCTTATGCAGGCTGGTTTTGAAACACTCGTTGAGGCAGGTTATGATCCCAGAAATGCATACTTTGAGTGCATCCATGAGATGAAGCTTATCGTAGACCTTATCTATCAGTCAGGTTTTGCAGGTATGCGTTACTCAATATCAAATACAGCCGAGTACGGTGACTATATTACAGGTCCTAAGATCATTACAGAAGAGACAAAGAAGACAATGAAGAAGATCCTTGCAGATATCCAGGACGGTTCATTTGCAAAGCAGTTCCTTCTTGATATGTCACCTGCAGGCCGTCAGGTTCACTTTAAGGCTATGAGAAAGCTCGCAGCTGAACATCCGTCAGAGAAGATCGGTGAGGAAGTTAGAAGCCGTTACAGCTGGAACAACGAAGAAGACAAGTTCATCAATAACTAATCATTTATATCAATCAGGAGGGCTTTTTGAAGCCCTCCTTTTTACTTGCAATTGCATATATAAAGATGATATAATTTTTAATTGTATAATTAGTAATTTGGGCTATTAGCTCAGCTGGGAGAGCGCCAGGTTCGCAATCTGGAGGTCAGGGGTTCGATCCCCCTATGGTCCACGATGGCGTAAACGGCCTATATACATGGTTAAAGCAGAAGATCTCTACAAATCATATGGCAAAAATGAAGTGCTGAAAGGTGCATCACTTGAAGCATCTCCCGGAACCATTACCGCTCTTGTTGGCAGGAACGGATGTGGTAAATCCACAATGCTTCAGATACTTGCCGGCACATTAAAAGCAGACAAGAGCAGCATTGTTTTTTTTGGCAATGATACCAGCAAGGATAAATCTTATTTTTCCAAGTATATAGGATATGTTCCTCAGGATGACCCGCTATTTGAAGAATTAAGTGTTTCAGATAACCTTAAATTCTGGGCTGCCGGCTCTAAGAGCATTGATAAGAGCATAGTTGACAGATTTGAACTCAAGGATCTATTAAAAACAAGAGTCAGCGATCTTTCCGGAGGTATGAAGAGAAGACTTACCATAGCCTGTACTTTGCAGAGAACGCCGCCTGTACTGTTGCTTGATGAGCCCACTTCATCACTTGATCTATATTATCAGGAAAGCATCAGCAACATAATGAAGGATTTTGTTTCCCACGGCGGAACGATAATAATGTCAACGCACAACGAACGTGAGATAATGATATCTGACGTGGTATATCTTTTTGAAAACGGAAAGACAACTCGTATTTCAAAAGAAGATCTAGATATGAATGATATAAGAAAATCATTTCTTATTCAGGATAAATAATCAACATATCCTTTTAGTTTAAAGGAACGAATGAAGAGGAGAGCATTATGAGTATTAGCTACGACCCTATGACAGGTGAACCAATTGAGACTAATGACGATGTTAAGGAAACCAAGGATGAAGCAGTTGAAGCAGCAAAAGAAGCCACAGAAGCAGTTGAAGAAGCTGCAAAAACAACTGAAGAAGCAGCTGAAAACGCTGCTGAAGTAACTAAGGAAGCTGTAGATGAAGTAGTTGAAGTTGCTAAAGAATCAACCGAAAACGTACCGCCTGTAGCTTCACCCGAACCCGTAAAGGAAACATATTCACCTATTCCGGATGAACCTGAAAAATCAGGTAAAAAGAACACTATCATCGGAATAATCGCAGTAGCGCTTGTCGCTATCATTGTAGTATGCGTACTGTTCTTTAGCGGTATATTCATGTCTAAAAGAGATAAAGTCGCAAAAGCTACAGCTGCAACATTTAAGTATGAAACAGAACTTGGCAAGGTAGTCAAGAACCTGAGTTCAATAGCTAAATCAGGAAGCTATACAACCGAATTCAATGCTGATTTAGAGGATTTTGGAGAATTTTCTGG
>JAGCXJ010000125.1 GCA_017961385.1 Lachnospiraceae bacterium | reverse complement strand
TGGGAGTATCCACTTCATAACTGTCATCCACACCGAGCTTTGCATTAAGGATATTGAGTTCTGAACCCTTGTCGATCTTTATCTTGATCCTGCTGCTTTCCTTGGGAGAGCTCGCTTCAAGCACGAAGTGAGTATTCTCGTCAGCATAGACATACTTTTCATTATCGGCACACATAATAAGCTCGGAAGCTTCCATGACCGTCACATCATCACCGCTGTAAAGGCGCTGACCCTTGTATGCCTGACCGTTGTTTCTCTCGCCGACAACATTGACGGTCCCCTTTACATCTTCAACTGAAATGCTTCGGTATCCGTCCTTTTTTAATACAACCGCAAGTATCACGCCAACGATGACCACTGCACACACAGCGCCGGCTATGGCTTTTCCTTTGGTTGTTTTCATAAGTTCTTTCATCTTCCCCTCCATATCACACATCTATGCAATCATAAAGATATTCAACATATTTTCCGTCTATATTCCCAGATGCTGCCATATCTCTCATTATAGCAAAAGCCTTTTCCTTTGGTATAGGCTTTTTATATGGTCTGTCGGTCGCAAGAAGCGCATCGCATATATCCGCCACGGCCATGATGCGTGCTTCAACTCCCAGCTGTTCTGCTGTAAGTCCTAATGGATAGCCCTTGCCGTTAAGACACTCATGATGCTGCGCTGCCCATATAGGTGCATTTTCAAAATACTTTATGAAATGAACCTTATCTAAGATTCGCTTGGTTATGGCAACGTGGCTTTCCATGACCTTACGCTCTTCCTGTGTCAGTGTTCCTTTTCTTATACTCAGGCATTCCTTTTCCTTATCAGTAAAGAATGGCTCTCCGCAAAAATCATACTCCAATATCTTCTGCAGAGATTCATATGTATCATCATCCAGAAAGCCTGCAGAATTGACTTTTTCCATCATAGATATGATTTCATCGATATGCGATGTAATATCTTCATACCATTCTTCGGACATCTTTCCTTCGAGCATCATGACCTTTGCCTTCAGTCTGAATATCTCAAGACGCTTGCCTATCTCGCTCTCGCGTCCGTTAAGTCTGGTCGCCTTGTTCATTACTTCAAGCGGGACAGCCATCTTTCCTATATCATGAAGGAATGCTCCCATCACAAGCTGTTCTTTTCTGTTGGTATCAAAATACTCCTCTTCAAGTCCTTTGTCATGAAGCTCATTGATATGATCGGCTATCATTCCGCTGTATTTAGCGACCTTTCTTGTATGACTCGCATTATACGGTGTTCTTTCATCGATCGCAGCTGCCATGGCTTCGGTAAATGACCACATCTGATCCTTTAATTCCTGCTGATAGCGCATGTTTGAGATCGCGATCGCTGTAAGAGATCCGAGTGCATATATGATCTTTTCAAAATGCGATTCAAACCCGATAACATTTCCTTCGCTATCCTGTGCACTGATGAGCTGAAGTACACCCGCCACCTCATCATCGTCATCTATGAGAGGTACGACCCTCATGGACTGAGTATGATATCCGGTCATCGCATCATATTTCTTGGGACCTGAAAAATCAAACGTTTCGTCTTTTCTGACATCAACAATATTTAACGTCTCTCTGTGAATAGCAGCATAAGAGCATATATTTGCTTCGCTTACTGCAGCAACAGGAGGAAGATCTATCGCTTCACCACCACTTCCCTTGTCAACTCCCATGGACAGTGTCTTCATTATCTTGAAATGTAAAGCACCGTCCTCTAAAAGATAGAGCGTTCCCGCATCACAGTTTGTGATATCCATGCTCTTTGTTATTATCATATTGAAAAGCTTGTTGCGGTCTCTTTCCGCAGAAAGCGCAATACCTATGTCCAATATGACCTGCAGTTCATCAGTTTTATTCATTCCCGTTTTCCCCTTTAGATAGGCTATAATTTCTCAAGAAATTCAAGTGATCTTTTTATCCTTTCATAGCCGTTTACTTCGATCAGCATGTTTACATCAGTGCCGTATTTTTCAACAAGTTTTTTAAATTCACTGTAATCGATCTTTCCGTCACCTGTCGCAAGATGAAGATCAGCTTTCATGTCATGATCATTTATATGCATGTGACCTATATATGGGCTGAATGCATCATACCATTTAGCCGGAGGTGTCTTTGTCAGACAGGCATGGGCATAATCAAGACAGATATACACATTGTCATGATCTTTTAGATTCTTTACCAGATCGACTATAGGATTCGGATTCTTCTCGAATGTATTCTCAATATATATATGAATATCCTTGTACTTGTCCGAAAGCTCTGACATGTAACTGCTCATACCGTCAAGCCATATCCTGTTGTATTCATCGGTATCAAGTCCTGCCAGTCTTCCGGTATGAAATACCACGCCCTTGCAGTTTAATCTGCATGCGATATCCATGGACTGCTCAACCAGCTCTCTGCTTCTTTTTCTTATAACAGAGTCGGTACTTATCATCGCAATATCATAGAAAACGCCATGCAGAGTGTCTCTGCTCTTGTCTCTCTCAAGCTTTTCGTAGAATCTGATCCTTTTCTCAGTCTCATCTGTATCTTCATAAACATAAGGCCAGAAAAAATCATTATATTCAAATGCCGTATCGTATTCCTGTGCAAGTGACAGGCATCTGTCAATATCGCTTATATCAGGTATTATCGAC
Organism: Lachnospiraceae bacterium; assembly: GCA_017961385.1. Taxonomy (GTDB): domain Bacteria; phylum Bacillota; class Clostridia; order Lachnospirales; family Lachnospiraceae; genus Colinaster. The sequence continues at coordinate 2,710 of JAGCXJ010000125.1, read as the reverse complement.
CATCTTGCTTTCATTGTTCGTGCCTTCTTCCTTGTTGAGTTTCACTACACTGAAGATCTCTATCTTGTTGCTCTTTCCCTTAAGCGGTATCTCACCTACGGATTCAGCCTCGATCCTTCCCTTCAGTTTATTGTATACTTCTTCGCTTATAAGTATCTGTCCGGCCTTTGCATTGCTCTCGAGTCTGGCTGATGTATTGACTGTATCGCCTATCGCAGTATAGTCCATTCTGAAATCACATCCTATGTTTCCGACGATGGCCGGACCGCAGTTGACACCTACACCGAACTTTATAGTTCTTCCGAACTTCTCTTCAAGCTGCTTTTCAAGCTTTTCTGCACCCCTGCTTATATCCCATGCAGTAGCGACCGCCTGATAAACATAGTCATCAAGGTCAAACGGAGCATTGAATATAGCCATTGCGGCATCACCGATAAACTTGTCGAGCGTTCCGTTATGACTGAGCACACAGTCCGTAACGTGTTTCAAGTACTCGTTCAATATCTCAACGACCTGCTCCGGCTCGAGCAGTTCAGACATGGATGTAAATCCTCTTATATCTACAAACAGAACCGCTATGTCTCTCTTCTCACCGCCGAGATGAAGTTCAAAATCTCCCGTATGTGAAAGCTCGTCAACTACCTGAGGAGCAACATATTTCTTGAACACATCAAGTGTATGTCTTCTTCTTATACGTTCTATTACGTACTTTTCAAATATGAAGTATACATCTGCGATTATCAGAAAAAGGATCACATACGCGCACTGAACATATACTCCTTTTCCTGCTAAGAATCTTCCGGTCAAAAGATAAACTGCTGCTATCGCCATAGAAACGATAACGATGACAGATGGTCCCTTTTTTCTTAAAAGGAGTGCAAATAAGGCCGCGATCAATGCGGTTATAAAAGCCATCTCAAAACGGTTAAGAGCAAGCAGCGTCTTCGACTGCATGTAAGCCTGTATGATATTCGCGTGTATCTCCACGCCGTACATGGTCCTTCCTCTGTCTGAGGCAGGCTGGTATGAATCCTGAAATCCCGGAGCATATGCACCGACCATTACGATCGCATCCTTAAAGGCACTCATCGGCACCTTGTCGGAAAGGACTGCTCTTAGCGATACTTCACTATACTCTCCGGATTCTCCGGAATAAAGGAATCTGAACTGACCTCCTGAATTTGTCGGAGACTCATTTACTCTCTCTCCATGCTTTTCCTGATACGTTTTGTATATCGCAAACGCCAGACTCTCATGTATATCTCCGGCTTTGTCTTTAAGCTCTGCAGGAACGCTTATCTTGTTCATGGAATGACGAACATATCCGTCGTTTGCTATACAGGCATTTGTAAAGCCTGAATATGCTGCTTCATTCAATACATCGTATGGCATCTCAATATTTGCGACATGCTCGGTATTGTAAAATCTTCTTCCTTTGCTGTCAGTCTCAAGCTGACCCCTGTAAACGATATTGGTCCCGACTATTACATCTCTTCCTTCTTTTGATGCGGCAGCTGCAAGTGCGGCATCACCCGCCTCATTAAGCTTATCAGTCAGTATGAAGTCCAGTCCCACTACTGAAGGCGCATTCTCTTCATCCTCGTAAAGCTTATCTATAAGCTCTGCCAGCTTTCCTCTTGACCAGACGGTGAAATTGCCGTATTCGTTCAGTGTTTCTTCATCGATGCCTATGATGACGATTCTCGGATCTGTCCCGTTAAGTCTTGAATATATGTGATCGGTTATATATGTATCTACGGAATACAGCGGATCAAGAAATGACATCAATGCCATAAAAAGTGCTGCAGCTATAACACATATGGTGTAAATATGTTTCTTCATTTTTATAAGATCATTCCTTCATCAGTTCAAAAGCTTCTTTAAATACTTTGCCTATAGAATCATGTATTACCAGATCAGCTCTTCTGTCAGCACTGGTCTCGCTCTTGTTTATCAAAATAAGATTACTTCCTCTGAAGTAGTCTATGAGTCCCGCTGCAGGGTAGACGATCAGGGATGTTCCTCCGATTATCAGAGTATCGGCCTTTGCGATCGCATTTACGGAGTTGCTTATTATTTCCTGATCAAGTCCTTCTTCATATAAGACAACATCAGGCTTTACTCTTCCGCCGCATTTTTTGCATACGGGAATCCCCTCGGATTCAAGAACGTACTTCTCATCATAGAATTCGCCGCAGGTCATGCAGTAGTTTCGCAGTACCGAGCCGTGCAGCTCATAGACAACCTTAGAACCTGCTGCCTGATGAAGTCCGTCTATGTTCTGAGTTACAACCGCCTTTAGCTTGCCCATCTTTTCAAGCTCTGCCAGTACTTTGTGTGCATCGTTCGGCTTTGCCTCGGGATAGATCAGCTTGTCTTTATAAAATTCAAAAAACTCTTCTGGATATCTTACAAAGAATGTATGTGATACGAGCTGTTCAGGTGTGAAATTGATCTTTAGCTTTTCATTCCACAAGCCGTTTGAGCTCCTGAAATCAGGTATGTTGGATTCGGTGCTTACTCCCGCACCTCCAAAGAAGACTATGTTGTCGCTTTCCTTAAGAATCTTCGCTAGTTCTTTGATCTCTTCACTCATAGTATGTAACCTCCAATCCCAAAATAAAGCAAGGCACCATCTTACGATGATGCCTGATCGCCAAAGTATAAGCAACGGCTCATCCGTTACTGTATATTTTAAACTTTGCATTGT
>JAGCXJ010000124.1 GCA_017961385.1 Lachnospiraceae bacterium | reverse complement strand
GATGAGCACATTTGAGATCATCATATTCTTTCTTGAAAGAGTCTTGCCACTACTGATAACAAGCAGGATAAGAATAATGATCCCGAAGATCGCTGCTATAAAAATGGCTGCTATTGCAAGATGATCAAAAACCGCGCTTACAGCAAGTATGGCGCATATGAGGATACACAAGACAAAGACAGGATATATCGATGCCTGCATAATCCGACGCCTGGTAGTAACTTTTGTATCAAACAAAACAGCCATCTTTGAAAATGCCTTTTCAACATGTCCGGTCTGTTCGGTTACATATACGGCATCGACAAGCACGGGAGTCTATATGGCTTCATCAGTCCTCATAGCGACATTCAGGTTCATGCCTGTCTCTACTCTTTTTAGCGTGCGCTCTATGGCATGAGCCAGAGAACCTGTTTCATTCTCCATTGTGACAAGCAGTGCTCTCTGTATGTCAAAGCCTGCATTTAATGCATTTGTCATCTTGTGGCAAAAGACTGCCAGTCTCTGCACTTCATTCATATATTTTCCTTTGCATTTAATCAGCTTCCCGATGAGGAAGAAGATGCACTTGATGAGGCTGAATTCTCCCTGTCTCTGATCATGTGCTCGAGCGTTATCACTATAGCCACTATTGTCTTCTCATGCTCGGGCTGATAGATATCGATGCAGTACTTGTCATGCCAGGAAATGAGCTTCTGTCCCACAAGCGCTACGATCTTTTCACTTCTGTCATATATGACAAAGTTAAGAGCAAGTATGTTGCCGGTTATCCTCCATCCCAGTCCGTCAATGTTTATCACATCTTCTATCAGATGAAACACCTCGTTTGAAAGTTCAAAACTCAAGCCGTCTTCCATGTCTACGAAATGTCTCTGATGAAAAGAAAAAAGCTTTCTTTCCATATGTGCAACATGTCTTTCCTGTGCATCCCATATATCTGTCTTGTCAAGGATGGAAGGAAACTTGCTTCCTGCCCTGTAAAGGATATTCTGATCATCATCACAAACATCGATATGCTTATGAACAGAAAAGAACACTCTCTGGGTATAAAGGCTCTTTACAGGTTCTCCGAAGGTCTCCGTGTTTATCACATTTGCCTTCTGACCCGCTTCATGGAATCTGTTGATCTTTGAAAATGTTCCCATTTGTTTCTCCGTATCTTTGTTAGATCAGTATCCTCTGTTTTTGTCTATCTGATGCTTGAGAGGTCTGTTTTTAGCATAGTTTACAAGATCTTCCACAAACATCTCAACGTTTCTATCCAGTGTGTACCTGAGTGTGAGATTTCCAGCCACATGCGGTGTTATTATCAGATTGTCTATCTTCCATAGACGGCTGTTTTCAGGAAGCGGCTCGCTTGCAAATACATCAAGTGCTGCGCCTGAAAGATCCTTGCTCTCAAGTCTGTCTGCAAGAGCATCCTCATCTATGGCAGATCCTCTTCCCACGTTGACTATATATGCGCCTTTTGGAAGAAGCGCAAGTCTTTCTTTAGAAAGTATGCCTTTTGTTTCATCGGTATCAGGAAGACACATCACCAAAAGCTCGCTTTCCTTAAGAACGTTATCAATCTCATCGATCTTTGCTATCCTGTCAAATGCACCTTCATCGCATCTGCCGCTTCTGATTACACCGATGATGCTTTTAGGATCAAAGGCTCTTGCTCTTTTGGCAAAGTTTCTTCCTATATCACCCGTTCCCAGTACCGTTATGCGACAGTCCTTTAAGGATCTTTGAGGCAGCTTATCCGCCCATATGCCGTTTATAGAGCTCTTGTATATGACATTCATCTGACGCATCATCATAAGGCTTACCATGATGATGTGTTCTGCGATGCTCACTCCGTAGGCTCCCGCCGAATTGGTTATGATGCAGTCCCTGTTTGCAAACACTCCAGGCTTTAAAAGATAATCGACTCCCGCAGATGGAACGCACAGCCATTTAAGGTCTTTGCTTGCTGCGGCAGTCTTGAGTCCGAATCCGTAGATCACCTCGGCATCCTTAAAATCATCGCCTATCTCATCCTCATTATTTACAAAGCAGACATCGGCTTTGATCTTTTGAGCCGTATCTTTTATAAGGTCAATGTGTCTCTGTTCAAGTTCACTGTTGATTACTAAAATCTTCATAAAATTCTCCCTGTTATATCCTTATCTTTAACCCTTCTTCTTTTCTTATATGAAAGTATATCATATATGAGATGATTACCGTAAAAAGATCGGCTGTTGCCTGCGTCCATACGATCCCCGTCATCTTAAACAGCTTATTTAAGATGATAAGTAGCGGAATGTTGAAAACGATCTGACGTATGAAAGCTAAAATGAATGATTCCTTTCCTCTTCCGATGGCCTGGGTGAAATGGACCATCGAAAAGCATAAAAACATCAAAGGAGTCGCAAAGCATCTTGCCCTCAGAAACTGTGTGCCGAACCGTACAGTCTGTTCGTTTTCTATAAATGCCTTCATGATAAAGGGTGCAAACACGTAATAGAGGATAACACTGACAATGCCTATGACAAGTCCTACAGCCCTTGCAAATCTGAAGAAGGCATCCATCCTTTCAGTGTTTCCCGATGAGTAGTTGTATGCAAGAAGAGGTACCATTCCCATGCATATCCCGATACCGATGTTTAAAGGAAGTCTTTCAGCCTTTAGAACGATACCGATGGCTGCAAGCTCAATATCGCCGTAGGATGCGCTCAGCCTGTTTATGACGATATTGCATAGATCGAACATGAATACCCCGGCTGCGGCAGGCAGTCCGACTCCGAAGATCGCTCTTATCGATGTTGATGACGGGTAGTCTTTGTTTAGTTTTACGCGAAGTATGGTATTCTTTCCCGCTCTTATATATACGACTATGAAATAGATGACAACGACAACGTTGCTCACAAGAGTTGCCAAAGCTGCGCCCATCACCTGTTTGCCGTCACTTAATATCACAAACATGAAAAGGGGATCAAGGATGATGTTTAACACGCCTCCGAAGCTTAGGCCAAACGAAGCCTTGGTGGAAAGCCCGATGCTCCTTAGCATGGATGAGAGCGTATTGCTCATGATAACGGGAACAGAGCCGCAGACTACGACAAAGAACATATACTGTCTCGAGTATGACAGAACATTGTCGCTGGCTCCCAGAAACCGAAGAAGCGGCGTCATCGAAATGAGACATATGAAAGAAAAGATGACCGCTGTGACTAGAGACATCCATATGCATGCAGCGGATACCTTTTTTGCCTCATCATCATCCGCGCTTCCGATGAGTCTTGCGATCAGCG
>JAGCXJ010000123.1 GCA_017961385.1 Lachnospiraceae bacterium | reverse complement strand
GCTGACGATTACATACGCGGCATTGAGAATACTGCCGTATCCGAAGCCGAAAAGAAGGCGCAGGAGATCATAAGGGAAGCTCAGGAAAAGGCGAAGAAAATAACAACTGAAGCAGAAAACAGCAAAGATGAAACCAACAACGCTGATTAAAAGGAAATGGTAATATGTCGGACAACAAAAAAGCTCCAGATACTCTGCCGTCGGTAGAACAGGTAGAGACAGAGCTCAAGAACATAAATTACAGAAAACGATTCAGAAGCACATTATTCAGCACCATCTCGATACTGATAGTAGTTGCTGCTGTTGCAGTGCTTGTGTCAACATTGTTTTTTCCCGTAGTACAAGTCGCGGGAAGCAGTATGGAACCGACTCTCAACGAGGGTGATATCCTCGTTCTTGTAAAGTCGGATAATGTAAAGAATGGCGAGCTTTGCTGCTTTTCATGGCAGAACAAATCCTTGCTTAAACGAGTGATAGGCCATTCAGGGGATGTTATCAATATAGACTCGGAGGGAAACGTTTCTGTTAACGGAGAGCTTCTTGACGAGCCATATGTTGAAAACAAGGAATTAGGAAAATGCGAGATCGAATTTCCGTATCAGGTTCCCGAAGATAAGATCTTTATTCTCGGCGATCAGCGCGAAACGTCTGTGGACAGCAGAAATTCAGCGATCGGCTGCATAGGTAAAGATCAGATCATCGGAAGAGTAATGTTCAAGGTATGGTCAAAGGATTGATCTCAGAAAGGAGGACGATGAAATAGATGAAAAACTATTTCGACAGTTTTTATGAGATAATTCATAAAAACAGAGTTAAGCGGCGGCGAACGATTTCATTGCTGCTGGTATTATCTGTATTTGTTTCATCGGGTGTCCTCTGGGAGCTCAGGGATACTGTAGTTACTATGGTCAATGAGCCTTTATGCGGATCTGAGAATCATACGCACACCGATGAATGTTATGAGACCAGACTTGTATGCGGCCTTGAGGAAAACGAAGAACATACTCATACTGATGAATGCTACGAGAGAGTTCTTGTATGCGGTTATGAAGAGCATTTGCACACAGATCTCTGCTATTTCGGGAAAGACGAGATACCCGAGGATAATGCACGATCATCAGATGATGATGTCTACGCTGTCAGCAATATACTCATTGATGGTGATCAGGAATCCGAAGAGGAACTCCTTGCACTTGATATGCCTAAGCTGACACTTGATAGTGGTTTGCGGATACTGGATGCTGAATCACAGAATGCTAACTATATAAATCCGGGAACCCAAACAACTATCGATAATATTGCTGAAGGTATCAAATTTACGTTGTTTGATTATGGTGATTCAAACCTTGAGTCGCAGAATAACAATTATGGCTTTTCAAGAACCAAAGTCGATGATGATTGGGTATTGGTATCTCCATATGATAAACATAATAATGTTAAAGATTCAGGTATCAATACAGGACGAAATATTAACGATGATATCATGTTCTTTGCTTATGGTACTCCTATACCGGCAGGTATCCCGAAATCTGATGATTATGTTTTCTATAACTATACAGAAGACGGCACTCATTATTATAATCCTGATAAAAACAGTTATTCAGGTGACTATGAATCCGATCCGATTTATACAGGAAACAGACCTGTATCAGGGATAGTACAGTCTGTACTCGGCAGTGATGGATATCCGAAGATGAATAATGCTAAGGGCAATTCTTTAGCTTATCTTTTTTCACCGTCAACTAATGTAGATGGCGTCGATCAGAGTGCATATAAAACTGTGTATCAAAATGTTAACCACTTGCTGCAGGAAAGCACAACAGGACATCTGTTCTATAACAGCGATCATAATTATGCTTATTTTGATACAGACTCTCGCAACTTCACTGTTTATGACAGGACATACCCTGTAATAAATAAAAATCATCATTTAAATGGTGATTATGACAGTGTTAAAGAGACAACATATGAGGGAAATAACGGAGGAGTATTCCAGATCGGTTTCTTCCCGTTTGACGAATATGATCCTAACAGACGTGATCCTAACTACGATGGTAACGGATACAATCATCACTTCGGTATGACGATGGAGGCAACATTCACGAATCTCATAGATCCAAACGTACAATCACCAGAACCGATCGTATTCAAATACAGCGGTGATGATGATATGTGGGTTTTCGTTGATGATGTTCTTGTTCTTGATATCGGCGGTATCCATGAACCGGCGGCAGGTATGATAGATTTCACCAACGGCCTTGTATGGACACAGGACAATGGTCGTGGCAAAACTGCAGAAGCTGCATATACTGATCTGATATCAAAAACAGATTATTCTTTACCTGCATACAGTACGATATTAGTACCGGATAATGGTGTAAATACTGATGGAGAACAAGAATCAAAGTGGATAGTCGAGACTATTGCAAGCAAGTATGCACCAATTGATGGTAAAAGCCTTGGTCCTAATGATGGAGAAAATCATACTATCAAGATGTTCTATCTTGAGCGAGGCGGATGCTATTCAAACCTTGCTATGGAAATGAATCTCCCGACTCTTAAGCCTCTTACAGTAATGAAGAACGTTGATTATCAGAATCATCTCGTAAAAGGATTGTATGAGGATTATGAATATGCATTCCAGCTTTATGAGTTAAAGAAGAATGAAACAACAGATGAGTATGAGTGGATCATACCTGCTGATATTCCTGAAAATTCATTCAAACTTAAGGCAGGTCAAAGAAAGACATTTGAAAATCTTGGTCAGACCCGAGTTTTCAAGGTGGTCGAGGTTGGATATGATCCTCCGGGAAATGATACACCTCAGGTCCCTCTTGATCCGGATGTTTTTTCAAAGGTAAGCATTAACAATAATGAAATACCGATTTCCGGAGGAATGGTATCCACAGAAGGCAGTCCGCTGAAGGATTTTAACAGTTATTCATTCACTAATCAGATTAAACAGGAAACTATAGATATTACTATCAAAAAGTCGTGGTCTGGAGATGTTCCTGAAGGATATAATCAGGTAAAATTCAGGATCATGCGTACCGATACCGCAACAGGAGAAGTAAAGCAGGTAGCACTTGTAGAACAAGAAAGAGATTCTGAAAGCGGCCAGCTTATACCAGTAAAAAGAAGAACTTTCTCAATCAGCGCTGGTGAGTGGGCAAATGGCATTACAAAGACAGGCCTTCTTTCGCAGTATGGTGATCATTACTATACATATAGCGTTGAGGAGCTTAATGTTCCGACGGGATTCAAGGCTTCATACAGTGTTGATGGAACAGGCGCATTAGTAATTACCAATACTGATATGTCTAAAACTGATCTTTATGTCAAGAAGAATTGGGTGAGATCCGATGGTCAAGACATGAAGGTTAAGCTTAAACTCACCAGATCAAGGATAGGTTACAGTGAAAGTGCTAAAACAAATCTGATAGTAAGAATACTTGATGAAGGCGGAAACGTGATAAAAAGCCTTAATACTGGTGATGTATATGTTGGTGGAAGCGCTGAATTAGCATATATTATGCCCAAAGGAGTTGAGCTCTATTATGGCGATGCGGATTATCCGCGGAAAACCTATGGAGAGACAACCAAAAAGATCTCGGAAGAAAATTCCATAGATGGTAAGCTATATGTAAACTTTGATGAGGAGAATAATATACTTATTGTTCAGAATCTGGTCGAAGGCACAAATATAGTAGAGTTCAAGGTAACTTCATACAATGCTGATGATAGTCTGCTTCTTCTGCACCATTCAGTTACAAGAGGTACGAATGGCTGGCAGACCAATACACTTTCGCCAAAGTATATTGATAATGAGACCGAAAAAGAAAAGGTTACTCCAAGTGTTAATTCTGCTTATGCAAAGGGTGATGGATTAATTGTTCAAGGACGTGAAAATGCGTGGAACGGTGCAAAGCTGAATCTTGATCCGGCATTGTTTATAGCAAACCAGACTTATACGTTCAGTGTTTATATAAAGAGTCCAGAACCAGATATTTTTAAAATGACCTTTAATAACGGACTTGGTCAAAATGAACCGTTGAAGTTGTTAGGAAGCAATGCACAATTATTAAGCGTTGAAGCAAATGAATGGACACAGCTTACGGGTACTATCAAGCTGACTGATAACGTCGATCCATATAATATGTATCTGTTGATTGAGACCATACCTGTTGATAATGATTATGAAGCTTCTGTACTTCGCGGTGGAACATTTTTCCGAATGGACGAGTTTACAGCTATCAGGGGTACGATTCCTGTATCGGTTGACGAAAATTCAGGTGTTGTAAGAATTGGTAATTCTGTATCACCAGACAGCCAAGTATACTATCATCAGTTCGACAATCTTGGCGATGGGTGGACTATACGTGATTATCAAGGTGATAAAAACACGCAAACCTCT
>JAGCXJ010000122.1 GCA_017961385.1 Lachnospiraceae bacterium | reverse complement strand
TATATTTATCTCCCCTTTTTCATTTACATATCTGACCGCATTTGAAATGAGATTTTCAACTGCCGTAATTAACTGCGCCCTGTTCCCCTTTACAAGATATGAACCGCTTATATCTACAGATACATCGCGCCCCCCTAAAAGCGGCATATACTTGTCTATTAGTTCTTTGGATAATTCGATAAGATCGACTTTATCCTTCCCCGGTTTTGAAGTGTCATATTCCAGCTTTAAAAGTGAGAGATTATCTGAAATGAGCCTGTTCATGTAGTCGGTATTCTTTAGGATGCAGTCGGCATAATGATCCCTCTTTTCATTATTCAGATTCTCTTTGAGATTCTCCGCATAGCCTCGCATAGCCGCAAGAGGAGACTTAATATCATGAGCCATTGAGTTCATGAGTGTGCGTCTGTATTCCTCCTGTTCATATATACGTCTGTATTTTTTATATTTGAATATGCCGCTTAGGATCGAGATGATAAATATGATCACAAAGAGAGGCTGCAAGATCGCGCTCAGTATAAAGCCGAAGCTTCTTTCATAGGACGAGCGTGAAAAGCTCTCAACGATGTATGAGTTATCATTCTCATCCACATAGATACTGCTTGTGATCACAAGTACCGATCCGAACATGGAACCGTCGTTTACATGTGTTGTCTGGGTCACTTCTCTGTCAAGATATGAAGTATTGAGTCTGTCGCCAAAGTAGTTTATATCATCCTCATTTGTTCCAACTCTGACAAATATTGATATCTTATCGCTGTCGGTGATGTGCTCATAGCCTTCGGTATTATCGGGAGAAAGATCAACTTCTTCGATAAACTCAGGCTCTTTATAAGTATCGTGCATCGTATTATCGAATTCTTTTGTTACTGTAAGTTTTCCCGGAAGGAACCTATCGTCTTTGATATATACGTCTTTAAGTCTGAAAGCATAGTATTGCGGGTTTTCGTTATAGGTATGGGTCTCGCTTGTTACCTCTCCGTTATCAATGCTATATGTATGGAAGGTATTTATATCATCTTCATAGGGCAGCAGTCTTGCATCAAAGAGACTCGCATCACAGATGTAGATATCCGATTTTTGAGCGGGATCATCATTTCTTATGAACATATAGGCTCTGCGGGATGAATCGGCAATAACTTCGCCTGACTTTATGTCAACCACTCTTATGTACTTTATCCCGTCAATGTATCCTTCTGCACAGTTTATACCAAGCTTAAGATCGAGCCTTGGCTTTGTATCACTTGAGCCTGAGAATAATTCAGGATTATCCATTTCAGTCACAAGAGAATCCATATCCGATTTGATCGCATTTGTATATGCCACTTCATAGAATGCATATGCAACATAGTTCGAAACAACATAAACGATCATAAATATCACGGCAAGGATCGCCACTCTTTTTAGCAGCATGCGCCACAGCACGGGCTTTTTGTTCTGTTTATTCATTTTTTACTCCTCCGTCAGTTTATATCCTTTGGAAATAACGGTCTTTATCTGAGTACCGGCGCTTCCGAGTGCACAGCGGAGTTTTTTAACATGATTATCGACTATACGGGGTGAACCGTAAAAGTCATTCCCCCAGATCATGTCAAGAAGAGTATCCCTGCTTATTACCCAGTTTGGATGCTTCATCATATAGGCAAGTATCTCAAACTCCTTTGGAGCAAGTTCAATATCTTTACCGCATGCAGTCACGTTTAAGGTTACGGGATTGAGCGTGATATTTCCGCAGACAAGCTCAGGCTTTGAAACGGTCCCGCTTGCCCTTTTTAAAAGAGCATTTACCTTTGCATACAGCTCAGCAAGAGAAAAAGGCTTGGTGATATAGTCATCGCATCCCAGCTCATATCCGTAGAGCTTGTCATCCTCTGAAGTACGCGCAGTCAGAAACAGTACCGGTACATCTTTTTTAGAGCGTATCCTTCTACAGAGAGTAAAGCCGTCGATATGAGGCAACATGACATCAAGTATTATCAGATCGAAATCATCGCTTTGAATAAGGTTTAGCCCCTCATCACCGTCACTTGCGGCTGTTATCTTTATGCTGCCTTCTGATTTTGCATTAAAATAGTCCGATATGACTTCTCTTATCTGATCATCATCCTCTACAAGTAAAAGTCTTGCCGACATTTTGATCTTACCTCCAATGATCCGTTATCTCATACATTAAATCTAACGGAGCGATGTATCCTTTGTGTATCCATTGTATGCTTTTTATAAAATAATTGTAGCATATCGGTGTAAATATTGTATTATAGTAGTAATAAAGTCATGACGGAGGATATCTATGATCATATGTCCTAATTGCGGAGCCAAGATAGAGAATGATATAACCAAATGTCCCTATTGCGGATATATCAATAAAGAAGGCGCAGAGAAAAAGTATAAAGAAGACCTTGATCAGATCAGGGAGAATATAGAAGAGACAAAGAAGGAACCCGCAAAGGCTCTTGCAAAGGGAGTAAAGAAGGGTACAAAGGTCATTATCACAACCGTTTTAGTCATAATCGTGATCGCGGTAATCTTTGCACTCGAACTATTAAGAGAGATGAAGGATAAGCCAAATGACTTCCTTTCAAGCAAAGACCAGGTCTATGCGAGCGCATACAGGGAGACGGCCGGAAAAGAACTTGCACAGGCCTATGAGGATGAAGACATTGAAAAGATGGCTGAGATCTTTGACAAGGCATATTCTGTCGACAGGATATCGCTGTGGGGAGATCCTCATTATGAAACAGGATTTGCATCAAGCCGTTACATAAAATTAAAGGATTGCCTGCCAAATCTTGATAAGAAAAAGATAAAGAATAAAGAGGCTGACGAGATAACGTACTACTGCTTCTATTTTTACTACAGGGCTTACGGAGATGTCGGGGCTGAACTGTTCGATCCGATAAGGGAATACGAGATTATCCCTCTTTTGACAGATCGTCTCGGATATACCACTGCACAGATGGATGCAATGAAGTCTAAGGTCATGGATCCGCCCAATTTAAACAGGACCGCCCTTTACAGAGCAC
>JAGCXJ010000121.1 GCA_017961385.1 Lachnospiraceae bacterium | reverse complement strand
TTTCATTTTGCTCTCCTATATTTCGGTTTTTTAATGAACTTCTCCTGTTCAATCAAATAAAGTATGTCGCATAAAAACTCCTGGATATCTCTATGAGGTATATATGATAGCCCTTCTGCGACCTCATTGATTTTGTCGCAGTAAACCTTTACTGCACCATACAATCCTTTTTCTTTAAGTAGCTTATCCATATCTGCTTCGTATTCTTCTTGTGAGTATTCTCTTAAAGTAAACTTACTCATTCTCATTCTCCATTTCTGCTATCGGGTCAAATGCATCAAGTTTAGCTTTTTCAGTGTCGATGAACAATACATCTTCCAATCTCGCTCCGTTATTGTATGCTGCTAAACCATGTTTCATACTCCTTGCTAAATCTCCGGCAATTTCGATTCTGTCTACCTCAGTTAATTTTTGCAGTATATCGGCTCTATCCCAATCGCCACCCACTAAGCACATCCCTATCGAATAAAATGTATGTATGAGTTCACTTTCAGGTAATAATGCTATAGCTTCTTCTGCATTTAAGTATTTCTTTCCGTCTTTAGTTTTCTCCATCCTCATTCTCCATTTCTGCCATACGTCCTTCAATATTACTGAGTGCACATATAAAGCCGGTTGCATAATCCCTGTTTAAATCATCTGACATAGTTTTTTTAGTCCATGCTATATCTTCCTTAAGTTGTTCCCAGTCTTTAACACGCTTCATAGCTACATCTAAAGCGGCGGCTATGCTCATATCGTGTTCCCATTCCAATACCGATATTGCTATGGCTGTCTTGTCTAATACTTCCTGTGTTTCCATCAATCATCACCTCTCAGGCCTAATTCATCCTTGTTATCATCAAGAATCCCATACAGTACCGAATAATCATCAACACTCCATAGTGATTTAGGAATCTGCTCTCCCATAGCAACCATCAGCAAAGATAAAGCTATGTGATGTACTGTATCTGATGCTTTTTGATATGCTTCATCTGAATACCCAAAACCACGTTGTTTTAAATAATCCCATGTCACCAATGCTCTTTTAAGGTCGTTACACTGGTTGTACATCCATTGATAACGTTTTTCATGTAGCTTCATCCTCATTCTCCTTATTCATCAATCATCAATGTCTGTCCTGTCTTGATAACAAATCCAACCTCTCCACAAGTACACTCTATATCCTTTAAGTCTGTTTCTGCCGGATATATACCTATCCATCTATGTAGACATTTAAGACATATCAACTCAGCTACTTCATGTTCTAAGTTTGATTTATAATTTAAAATCTTTCCCATAGCACCTCTTTTATATATGAATTAAAATCGAGTTAAAATTCTCTCCGCATAACATAGTTGTTACAGCACCAACACTCTTCGTCATCGTCATAATACGGCATACAATCTTCTGTGCATCCGTCAAGAAACCACTGTTTTGCATTAGGAAGCCCACACTCTTTTGCGGAGTACCCTTCGTAGCAATCCCACATGGCATATACGCAATCAGAACAAAGGTCGTATTTATCCATATTCCTTCTCCTTTTTTTCTCCAAGGGGCATTTTGGCTTTTATCGGTTATCTTTGTGTAATGACATCAATAATGTTGATAGTGACAGCCCCTTGGATTAATGGCTGTGTGATAGGCAGCTCCCAGGATACCGCCTTACATCCACATTTAACAAAGTCCCACTTTGCACCAACTATTACCAATCAAACCACGTTTCTGCATTGACCGCTTCTGCATCTTTTTTCATATCATCCAAAAAATGCGGACTCTGCATACTTGCGAAGTACTTACTATGCACAATCTTTTTAGTGCAGTCCTTAAGCGTAATCTCCAACGTGTAGTATGAAGGGAACTCCCTTACAACCTTGACATCATCTACCGCAATCGGACTGTGTGTTTTGTCCTCATAACGAGGTGGATAATATACAAGTTCCTTTGTCAGTGGAAGTCCAAGCTGCTTCCGTAATTCTCTGGTTATCATTTATTTATGCTCCTTATAGTAATTCTTGTAGTACTCTCTCTTCTCTTTCTTATGTTTTTTTGTGTATATCCGCTGATACTCTGCATGACTTACGGTACACAGTCCGCCGCAAAAAGGGCAGTACACCCATCCCCTTCCGCGACTTGTCGGCTTATGACCGCAGCTTGTCTGATACTTCCCCTTTATCTTTTCCCATGTGCAGACTTCCATTGTCATCCCCCTTAACACAAGTCCATTTGCTGCATGATCTTAGCTTTAAGCCGTACTAATCATCCTTAAACGGCTTGTAATACTCACAGTTTTCACAGTCCCTATTTTCCATCATCTTCTCCGTTTTCTTCGTAGTAACAGGCCCATGCCGTTAGTTTGCTGATATACATACATGCATGTATATACTCTCCTAAGTCTGTGCTAAATTCCTTGACATGGTATGGGCATTTGTTACACTTGTATTCCTCTGTCATCTTCTTCACTCTCCCACTTGAAGCAGTTCACCCGCACCATTTCTCCGGCTACGGGGCAATATTCGCATTCGTCCTTCAATCT
>JAGCXJ010000120.1 GCA_017961385.1 Lachnospiraceae bacterium | reverse complement strand
TGAACTCAACGGCAAGCTCATCGGTTCTGCACAGCGTGTTCCTACACCTACAGGATCTACAACAATCCTTGTTGCTACAGTTGAGAAGAGCGTAACAAAGGAAGAGATCAACGCAGCTATGAAGGCAGCTTCAAATGAGTCATTCGGTTACAACGAGGATGAGATCGTTTCAAGCGATAGCGTTGGAAGCACATATGGTTCAATCTTCGATGCTACACAGACAATGGTTGGCGCGGACAACCTTGTCCAGGTAGTTTCTTGGTACGACAATGAGAACAGCTACACATCTCAGATGGTACGTACAATCAAGTACTTCTCTGAGTTAGCATAATAGTTGACTAAGACTTTTGGACCCGGTCAAATATGACCGGGTCTTTTTATTGAAGAAGTCAGAGGCTATATGCTATAATCATTCGTGTAATTTCACATACAGAAAAGAGAGAAGCCTTATGAATTACAACATAGACGAAGCCATGAGTGCGATGGGAACCAAAAGATCAAATTACAGCCTGGAGGAGATAGAGGCTGCTAAAAAGCGTCAGAAAAAACACGGCGGCACCATTATCGACAACCTTGAGGCCATGAGAGGTTCACAGGGAAGAAGCAAGCCTGTTGCAAGAAGCATCGATGAGACACTCAAGATGACTTCCGATGATATAACAAAGACACTTAAGGATCTTACCGCGAATATCGAGCAGGACTTTAAGATAAGCGATACTGGGGCAAATATAACTGCAGCTGATGTTATCACTGACAATGCAAAAGCACTTGAAAGCTTTGGCGGAATGCAGGAGACACTCAGAGAGAAGATATACGGACAGGATGAGTTTATCAAAAAGCTTGTGATAGCGTTCAAGCGTCCGTTTGTTTCTGAAAGAGACGGCAATGATGCATTAAACAGCATATTCATAACAGGTCCGCAGTGCAGCGGCAAGCACTATGCCCTAGAATGCATCACAAACGAGATGGGAAACAGACATATACTGGCTAACAGTCAGGTATATACGATGGATCTGTCTCTGTATCCGACTGCGGCTGAAGACAAGCTCTTTTTGCAGGATCTTTATTCTGCACTTATGAGCAAATCTTCTGTCCTTGTATTTGAAAACTATGAGAACTGCCATGTATCGATGCTCACAAGACTCAGTGATCTTGTGACAAGCGGTGAATGCAGGCTTTCTGAAAGATACATCATGCAAAAAGGGCAGCTTGTCAGTGTGAGCAATGCTCTTGCAGGCGAGACAGTGGGGGCGTTTGAAGCAAAGGGGAAATACTTTGTATTTATCGGCAGGAACGGTCTTGAAAAACTCGCGGGGGTAATGGGTGCTCCATTTGTAAATGCTCTCGGAGATGTATGCGAGACAAAGCCGCTTGATGAAGAGGCTCTAAAGAAGATATGTGCAGAACAGGAGAGTGTTCTTATAGACAAGTGCAAAAAGCAGCTTGCATTTGATATCACTGTTGATGACAGCTTCAGGGAATATATGCTTTCACAGTCTTCTAAGAACAGAGGACTTAAGGGAATACTGGATGCGTACTTAGATACGATAAAAGCTCTTGCTCAGTTCAAGCTTGAGAGTGATGATGCTTCAAGTGCATTAAATCTTACCTGTGAAGAAGGAACGCCTCAGTTTGTTACAGAAAACAGCAAGCAGCCTATGAGCAGCTTTATACAGCTTGGCTACAGCGGAGAGGTTGACAGCGTCGAGCATGAGCTTGACAACATCGTCGGCCTTGATATGGTCAAGGATTATATACGAAGCCTCAAGGAATACTATGCTATGCAGAAGAGACGTCGCGAGGAAGGATTAAAAGCCGGCGAGCTTAACAAGCATATGATCTTTACCGGAAATCCCGGAACAGGAAAGACTACCATAGCAAGGATAGTCAGCAAATACTTAAAGGCTATCGGAGTTCTCTCGGGCGGTCAGCTCGTTGAGGTATCAAGAGGCGATCTGGTGGGAAGATATGCAGGACATACGGCACCGCTTGTAAATCAGGTGGTCAAATCCGCTCTCGGCGGAGTTCTGTTCATAGATGAGGCTTACAGCTTATACAGAGGAGAGGACGACAGCTTCGGTCTCGAGGCGATAGATACACTTGTAAAGTGCATAGAGGATAACAGAGACAATCTAATAGTCATACTTGCGGGCTATTCAAAGGAGATGGAGGATTTCCTTGAATCCAACTCCGGATTAAAGAGCAGATTCCCCAACATCATCGACTTCCCGGATTATACCGGTGAAGAGCTTGTTGCTATCGCTAAGATTACAGCCAAGTCAAAGGGATATGTGATAGATGAAGATGCTCTGAAACCTCTGCTTGAATTCTTTGACATGGTTCAGGCGACAAATGCACGTGAGGCAGGAAACGGCCGTCTGGTACGTAACAAGGTCGAGGAAGCCATCCTTAATCAGTCAAAGAGACTCGTGGCTGAAAAGGATGCCGACATGTCGCTTCTTACAAAACTTGATTTTGAATTTGAAAATATGGAAGAAGGCAATTAATTTCCATGAATAGAAAGAAAAAGCTAAGGATTGACCCGGTACTGCTTGCAGCATGGATGCTCGCAGCAGTATCGGCGTTTTTTGTGCATCCTAATAAGGATTACATATCATATATAGACTGGAGATCGCTGTGTATACTGTGGTCGCTGATGGTCATCATTCAGGGATTAAAGGAAAACTCTGTTTTTGAGAGGATAGCGGAAAAGCTTCTTATAAAGGTAAACGGATTTAAGCAGCTTGTGCTGGTGCTTGTATTTTTATGCTTTTTTTCTGCGATGCTTATCACAAATGATGTAGCCCTTATCACATTTGTGCCGTTTTCGATAATGATACTGATAAACTGCTCAAAGAAAAACGCGATAATCTACGTTGTGGTACTTGAGACTGTCGCTGCCAATCTGGGAAGCATGTTAACACCTATAGGCAATCCTCAGAATCTGTACCTTTACGGCCTGACAGCAATAAGTTTTGCAAAGTTTGTTTCATGCATGCTGCCATATACGCTCATGGCTGCTATTCTTTTAGTCATAAGTGTTATGATAATGAAAAAGGATGAAGCTGCGGTCATAGCAAGAGATGATTTTCATGTCGTAAAGCATTTCGGAAGCAGGGTGCAGGTGATCATATATGCGGTATTGTTTGTGATCGCGATACTCAGCGTACTCAGAGTGATCCCGTGGCATGTGATGAGCCTTATCGTACTTGTGATAGTACTTAGCGTGGATCCAAAGATACTGTTCAGGGCCGACTATATACTGCTTTTAACATTCATCGGCTTTTTCATCTTTACCGGAAACATGGGAAGGATAC
>JAGCXJ010000119.1 GCA_017961385.1 Lachnospiraceae bacterium | reverse complement strand
TACATGTCATTATAGATCCATGAAATACATAACCGGTAAATGAAAGAGGTATAAGAATGCAGTTTCGCCATGAATTAAAGCATGAGATAAGCATGTCGGATATGATTGCCATAAGACAGAGAATGAGGGCGATCGCAAAAAGCGATCCATATGCTGTAAACGGGAAATACTTAATTAGAAGTTTGTATTTTGATACTCCCGAGGACAGGGCCTTAATAGAAAAGCAATCCGGGATAAGCACAAGACATAAGTTTCGCATCAGGTATTACAACTATGATAAATCGTTAATAAATCTGGAAAAGAAGTTAAAAAGAGGAGGCCTTGGATGCAAGATATCAGCAAGACTTGATGCAGATCAGGCTGAAAAGATCGTAAACGGTGATATATCCTGGATGATCAGTTCAGATAACGAACTGATAAGAGAATTGTATAGTTTAATGATATCCGATCGACTCAGACCAAAGACTATCGTGGACTACACCAGAGAACCGTTTATTTTCGGACCGGGAAATGTCAGGGTAACGCTTGACTATAACATAAGGACAGGACTGCATCTGACAGATTTTCTAGACATTGAGTGTATCACTGTCCCGGCTTCTTTCGGTACATGCATCATGGAAGTAAAATGGGACGATTATCTTCCTGACATCATCAAAGATGCCGTCAGGCTGCCAAATACAAGAACCGGCTCATTTTCTAAATATGTAGCCTGCCGTTTACCGGTTATTTAGATTAATAATAAGAGATAAGATAGGAGATTATGCAAATGACTTTTAAAGACATCTTTAAATCAAGCTTTCTTGAAAATGTAACAAGTGTGAGCATGCTCGATATGGTGATCGCTATGATGTTTGCTTTTGCGATAGGAATGTTCATTTTTCTTGTGTATAAGAAGACCTATCAGGGCGTGATGTACTCAGCGAGTTTTGGAGTTACCCTGGTAGCACTTACTATGATCACGACACTTGTGATTCTTGCCGTAACCAGTAATGTAGTTCTTTCACTCGGTATGGTCGGTGCTCTTTCCATAGTTCGATTCAGGACAGCAATAAAGGAGCCTCTCGACATAGCTTTCTTGTTCTGGTCCATAGCTGTAGGCATCGTACTTGCTGCAGGTATCATCCCGCTAGCGGTATTCGGAAGTATGATCATAGGCGTTATACTTATTATATTTGTCAATAAAAAAACAGCTCTGATGCCTTATATCATTGTACTGAGCTGTACGTGTCATGATGCAGAGACAAAGGCCGGTGATTTTATCAGATCAAAAGTCAACAGATTTGTTGTTAAGAGCAAGAGTGTACAGAAGGGAAACATCGAACTCAATATAGAGATAAGACTAAAGACTGACAATACTGATTTTATTAACGAGTTAACAGATATGGAGGGCATAAAAAGCGCGGTATTAGTAAGTTACAACGGAGAATATATGGGTTAGGGATATAATGAAACCGAAAAGATAAATGATAAATAAAGCAGATTTTTCTGCCACATAACGTCTGCAAAAAGATACGGGTCATAGTCAATATGACCCATTTGTTTTATTAAGCGGAACAATGTTATAATTATGCAGTATTTACGTAGATGATCTAAGACAGGAGATTATATGACAGAGATAAATCAAAAGAGATTAACAGGTGAAAGAGCACTGTTTGACGAAAGCGACCTCATGATCAGAGACTGTGTTTTTGAAGATGGCGAGTCACCGTTAAAGGAAAGCCATGATATAAGCATCGAAAACAGCCTTTTTGGATGGAAGTATCCGCTGTGGTATTGCAAAAACGTAAGTGTCAGTAACACAAACTGGCTTGAAACGGCAAGAGCGGGTGTATGGTATACGGATAATATAACCGTAAGAAACGCTTTGATTCAGGCACCGAAGAATTTCAGAAGATGCAATGGTGTAATGCTAAGTGATGTTTCGCTCACAAAAGCCGAAGAGACTTTCTGGAACTGTAAAAATGTTAAGCTTGAGAATGTGACCGTTTCCGGCGATTACTTTGCGATGAACAGCGAAAACATAGATATAGAGGATCTTAAACTTGATGGCAATTACTCATTTGACGGATGCAGGAATGTTGTCATAAAGAATTCAACTCTGCTGTCTAAGGATGCATTCTGGAACAGCGAGAATATAACAGTTTATGATTCATTCATATCCGGTGAGTATCTTGGATGGAATTCAAAGAATCTCACACTCATAAACTGTACGATAGAGAGCCTTCAGGGGATGTGCTATATAGACAGTCTTGTTATGAAAAACTGCAGGCTGATCAATACGACTCTTGCATTTGAGTATTCACGTGTTGATGCGGATATAACATCAAATATTGACAGTATATTAAATCCGTCATCGGGTGTGATAAAGGCTAAACACATAGGTGAACTCATACTCGAAAAAGATCAGATAGATCCTTCAAAGACTAAGATCATATGTAACGGTATAGATACTGAGAGCGAAATGGTGGAGTGGAGAAGATGACATACGATTTTGATACAGTCATATCAAGAAAGAAAACGGATTCTCTTAAGTGGGATGTAAAGGATAATGAGCTTCCCATGTGGGTGGCTGACATGGATTTTAAGACTGCACCCGAGATAATAAAGGATCTTGAAGACAGAGTATCTTACGGCATATTCGGATACAGTATAATACCGGATGAGTGGTATGACGCATATATTTCTTGGTGGAAGAAAAGACATGACTTTACTATAGAAAAGGAATGGCTTGTATTCTGTACGGGTGTAATACCTGCTATTTCATCGACAGTACGAAAGCTTACATCTCCAAACGAAAAAGTGGTCATTCAGACGCCTGTCTATAATGTCTTCTTTAACTGTATCTTCAACAATGGATGCAGAGTACTGCAAAATGAACTCATTTATGAAAACTGTGAATACCGTATGGATTTTGAGGATCTTGAACAAAAGCTCTCAGATCCCCAGACAACTCTTATGATCCTTTGCAATCCGCAGAACCCTTCGGGAAAGATATGGGATAAAGATACACTGCAAAGAGTCGGCAAGCTGTGTGTTAAATACAATGTTGCAGTGATAAGCGATGAGATACACTGCGATATCATCACTCCGGGAAAGAAGTATGTACCGTTTGCTTCTGTTTCAACAGAATGCAGGGCATGCAGCATAACGTGCATTGCTCCTACAAAGGCATTTAATCTTGCGGGACTTCACAGTGCAGCTGTATTTATACCAAATCCCTATTTAAGACATAAGATATGGCGGGCATTAAATACCGACGAGGTAGCGGAACCCAATGCTTTTGCGGCAACTGCAGCTGTGAGCGCATTCACAAAGGGAGAGCCGTGGCTAGATGCATTAAACTCATATATAGATGACAACCGTAAGCTTACCGAAGAATATATCGATAAAAGAATCCCGTTTATGAAAGCTGTTAGAGGAGAAGCAACCTATCTTATCTGGCTGGATATAAAAGATATCACATCGAAGCTTTCTAAGCGTATCGATACAAAAAAGCTCAGCAGATTTGTCGCAGAATATGTAAGAGAAAAGACTGGGCTGTTTGTGACAGAGGGGGATGAATACGGCGATGCGGGAGAAGGATTCTTGAGGATCAATGTAGCATGTCCCAAGAGCGTGCTCAAAGACGGGCTTGAAAGGCTTGAAAACGGCATAGATATGCTGGTTAAAGAGTATGATTTATGATATGATATAAGGTAGTCTGATAATTCGAGGTTCCAAATATGAACGGTTTGTTTGTGGATACAATATCATACGGAGAAGTCAATGCCATAAATGCATTCATTATGCTGGTATTCGGTCTGTGCGGTATCGCATTTTTAAAAAGACTTCATGTGAAGATAAACAGATACATGATAGGATTATCTACCATGTACATTCTGGCTATGGTCTGCGAAGCAGTTCACTATTATCGTGAAGGCAATATCGTATCCATGTATTCGGGAAATGCAAGACTGTATACCCTTATCAGTGTTATCTGCCAGCTGGTGGCAGCGGCTATGTGGCTTGCTTTTGTTCACAGCCGAACCATAGAATCTAAAAAACTTAGAAAAGTGCTTACTGGTTTAGGACTGATGATCCATATGCTCTTCGTAGTCGGATGCATAGTTGTCTACATCAGAAATGATGATGTTGTGGACTGGGAGAATCAGACCGGTTCTGCCGGAATACTCATCTGGGTGGTAGAGTGTCTGATACTCATCATATATACGATATCACTGCTTCATGCACTCGGTCTTTTCTTTAAGCCTACCTGGATTGATAAAAGAAGAGCCTTGGCAATGATAGCTTTTGTGCTGCCCATAAATATATTCAGCATCCTTCAGATCGTTACTGGAAGGGATTACAAGCCTATCGGATGGATGTTAGCATATACACTCTATCTTTATATAAGAATGAACGATCTTGGCAGAGCTCAGAACCGTGAACTGATCCATTTTTTAAGCATCATGGATTCGATCAAGGAAGAGTATCTTTGTATTTACTATGTAAATCTGGATGAGAACACATTTGAAGCCTATCTGGAAAGCGACAGGATCAAAAAAGAGTTTACTTTTGACAAACACGGCGGAAACTACGAGAAGATGGTCGAGCTGTATACCGATAACCTGGTATATTCATCCGATGTTGACAAGTTCAAGAGCGCATTAAACAGAGATAATATCAAGAGCAGGCTTGGAAGTCTTGATGATTTCATCTTTGAATACAGAGCGTACAAGGACGGCGAACTTGCCAATTATGAGATGCACGTCTGGAAGGCAAATGGAGAGAAGGATTGCACATATGTAGTACTGGGCTTTAAAGATGTCAGCGAGGAGAAACAAAGAAAGCTTGCTTCACATAAAAACAGCATGATATTACAGAGCCTTGTTGAAGGCTTTGAGTATGTCTGCTACATAGATTTCGGAAATGAGACAATAGAGGAGTATCATACATCAAAGAGATTTGAATACTTCTTCGATATAGTCGGGGAGACGGATCAGTTAAAGAAGTTTGATTCGATATTCAAACACGGAATGCCGGAAGAAGACTATAACGAATTTCGCATCAGATTTAACAGAGACAACATACTTGATGAACTTTCCGAAAATGGCTCATTCAGTATCGAGTGCAGGATGAATCTGGGCAGAGGAAGCAGATATTATTCAGTCAAGGCACTTGCAGACAGGAGAAATCCTGAAGCGGTGATCATCGGTATTACTGATATAGACGAGCAGATTCGCGCCGAGATTGAGAAAAAAGAAAGAGCTCAGGAGAGAGAATACAGCATGCAGCTTGAGACTACGATCGCTGAAAGAACAGCGGAACTGCATGAGAAGGCCAAGTCTCTCAATCAGATAAATGAGGATATCATCGAACTTCTCGGTAACATCACCGAGGCAAGAGATGTCGAGAGCGGAGAACACATCAAGCGTGTCAAGGGATTTACCAATATCCTTGCAAGAAGGATAATGAAGGATTATCCGGAATACGGCTTAGATGAAGAAAAGATCTCGCTCATCACATCTGCGAGCGCGCTCCATGATGTTGGAAAGATCATGATACCGGATGCCATCTTAAGAAAGCCCGGAAGGTTTACACCCGAAGAGTTCAACCAGATGAAGCAGCATTGTGAAAGAGGCTGCGAGATACTTGAAAGAGCTCCGAAGGGATGGGATGAGAGCTATCTTAATTTCAGTATGGAGATATGCAGAAGCCACCATGAGAAGTGGGACGGAAAAGGCTATCCCAACGGACTCAGCGGCGATGAGATACCGATATCCGCTCAGATCGTTTCAGTTGCTGACTGCTTTGATGCTCTTACGACAAAGAGAGTTTACAAGGATGCATATACTCCTGAGGAAGCATTTAACATGATCATGAACGGTGAATGCGGTGCGTTCTCACCTAAGGTCATGGAGGCGTTCAAGAAAGCAAAGGATGAATTCAAGCTTCAGTTCCTTCATAAAAAAGAAGAGATTCATGCGGCTCCCGTTACCGGAACTGCCTATGCGCTTTCTGATATCAGACTGCTTCTTGTTGAAGACAACAAGCTTACCAGAAAGATAACGACCGAGATCCTTTCTGAAGAGGGAGCAGAAGTTGTGTCGGTTGAAAACGGCCAGGCTGCTATTGACAACATCTCAAGCAAGGAGGCGGTTGATTATGATGCCATCCTTATGGATCTTATGCTTCCGGATATGGACGGATGGGATGTTGCTGCAAAGATAAAGGAATGCGGAATAAAGGGAGCTGATGAAGTTCCTATCATAGCCATATCATCAAGCAGTGACGAGATCATGAAGCAGAAGGCTCTTGATGCAGGCATGGTCGCATATATACCAAAGCCAGTTTCTGTCTCTGCCCTTACAAAGATACTTATAAGGAGCATGAGAAGCGAGCAGGATTCGCTCAAAAAGCGTCTTGAAGAGGTTGTCAAGAGAGCAAACAACGATCCGCTGACCGGAGTTAAGAATATCACGGCATATACCGAGGCTGTCGGCGAGCTTACCAGAAAGATAGCCGATAAGGAAGAACCTGAATTTGCCATAGTTATGTGTGATGTAAATCACTTAAAGAGCATAAATGATAATTTCGGTCACCAGATGGGAGACAGATATATAAAGAACTGCAGCAAGCTCATATGCAAGACATATGCACACTCTCCGGTCTACAGGATAGGAGGAGATGAGTTTGCGATAATCCTTACGGGAGAGGATTATGCAAAACGAAATGAACTTATTGATGATATCGGAGAACGTATTGTAAAGGCAAGAGATATCGACAGCATCGAAAACGGTAAGGCTAGTCTTGCCGTAGGCATGTCTGTCTTTAATCCATATACTGATTTCAGTGTTGCGACCGTTGCTAAGAGAGCTGATGATTCCATGTATGTCAACAAGCGTATGATGGAATATGACGGTACATATAATTAACTCTATTGCATCGTTTTGACTGTTGTGCTATAGTAATTGAGTTTTGAAAAAGGTTTTATTGAGGAAAGATTATGGTACAGTCAAGAGACGATGTAAGAAATGTTGCGATCATAGCTCATGTTGATCACGGTAAGACAACACTTGTAGACGAGCTTCTTAAACAGAGCGGTATATTCAGAGAAAATCAGGAAGTGGCTGAAAGAGTCATGGATTCCAATGATATCGAAAGAGAACGCGGTATCACCATTCTGTCTAAGAACACTGCTATCAACTACAAAGGTACAAAGATCAATATCATAGATACACCCGGACATGCAGACTTCGGAGGAGAAGTTGAGCGTGTTCTTAAGATGGTAAACGGTGTTATTCTTGTTGTCGATGCTTTCGAAGGCGTTATGCCGCAGACGAAGTTCGTTCTTAGCAAAGCGCTCGAACTCAAACTCCCCGTTATTGTATGTATAAATAAGATCGACAGGCCGGAGGCAAGACCTCAGGAGGTAATTGACGAGGTTTTGGAACTGTTCATGGATCTTGATGCAAGTGACGAACAGCTTGACTGCCCGTTTGTTTTCGCATCTGCAAAATCAGGCATAGCAAGCCTTGATGCCGATGTAAAGGGAACAGACATGGTACCTCTGTTTGAAACTATCATAGACTATATCCCCGCACCGAGCGGAGATCCTGACAAGGGTACACAGGTACTCATAAGTACCATTGATTATAACGAGTATGTCGGAAGAATAGGTGTAGGCAAGGTTGACAACGGAACCATAAAGGTTAATCAGGATGTTGTTATAGTCAACCATCATGAACCCGACAAGGCCGTCAAGGTAAAGGTAAGCAAGCTTTACGAGTTTGACGGACTTAACAAGGTTGAGGTAAAGGAAGCTACCATAGGTTCTATAGTTGCTATATCAGGTATAGCTGATATTCATATAGGAGATACTCTTTGTTCTCCGGAATCTTTGGAACCGATTCCGTTCCAGAAGATATCTGAGCCAACCATTGCCATGAACTTTATGGTTAACGATTCACCTCTGGCAGGTCAGGAAGGCAAGTATATCACTTCAAGACATATAAGAGACAGACTGTTCAGAGAACTCAATACAGATGTATCGCTGCGAGTTGAAGAGACAGACAGCACGGATGTATTCAAGGTAAGCGGAAGAGGTGAACTGCATCTTTCGGTGCTGATCGAGAACATGCGCCGCGAAGGATATGAATTTGCAGTATCTAAGGCAGAAGTCCTTTACAAATACAATGAGAGAAATCAGAAGCAGGAGCCTATGGAGACTGCATTCGTTGATGTTCCCGAAGAGTTTTCAGGAAACGTTATACAGAAGCTCTCATCAAGAAAGGGAGAACTGCTCGGAATGACTTCCATTAACGGAGGATATACAAGACTGCAGTTTTCTATTCCTTCAAGAGGTCTTATCGGCTATAGAGGCGAATTCATGACCGATACAAAGGGCAATGGTATCCTGAATACGAGCTTTGACGGATACGGCCCATACAAGGGAGACATGATGTACAGGAAGCAGGGCTCTCTGATCGCATTCGAGGCGGGAGAAGCTATCACTTACGGTCTGTACAATGCCCAGGACAGAGGAACTCTGTTTATCGAGCCGGGTGAGAAGGTTTATGCAGGAATGGTAGTCGGTCAGACAGGAAAAGCTGAAGACATAGAGATCAATGTCTGCAAAAAGAAGCAGCTGACCAATACAAGAAGCTCAAGCGCCGATGAAGCTTTAAGACTCTCTCCCAAGAAAGTCTTAAGTCTTGAACAGGCTCTTGAATTCATCGATACCGATGAACTTCTTGAGGTTACGCCTAAGAATCTTCGCATCAGAAAAAAGATACTTGATTCTACTTTAAGAAAGCGTGACATGATCAACAGAAAGAACGCCGTAGGGTGATTTATACTTGAAAATGCTTTATGCATTTGATATACTTTACTTCGGTCACTGACCGATGAGCTGGTGTGTCGGAATGGCAGACGATGCAGACTCAAAATCTGTTGCGGGTAACCGCGTGTGGGTTCAAGTCCCACCACCAGCAGTGCTTAAGCTCGTTTTTACGGGCTTTTATTTATATAATAAGGAGAAGACTTTGAGTTCAGAACAAACCGTTAAACTCATAATAATCATAGTATTGATACTGCTTTCTGCATTCTTTTCATCGGCTGAGACAGCGCTTTCCACTGTAGGAGAGATAAAAGCAAGATCACTTGTCGAGGAAAAGAAGAGAGGAGCAAGATTACTTTCAAACATTCTTCAGAATTACAGCAAGATGCTCAGTGCGATCCTTATCGGCAATAACATAGTAAATCTGGCCGCTTCCGCACTTGTGACCGTATTTACAATGGAACTGTGGGGCAATGCTGCCATATCTGCTGGAACAGGAATACTGACAATAGTCGTGCTGCTCTTTGGAGAGATCATTCCAAAGAATGCCGCAAAGATAAAGGCGCAGAAGATAGCGCTAATATATGCGCCGATCATATATGCGCTTATGTGGATAATGACTCCTGTCATATTCATTGTTGACAAGGTAGCTGCTTTTATCATGTTCTGTCTGAGGATAGATCCGAATGCCAAAAGCGCCATAACCGAAGCAGAGCTTCGTACATATGTTGATGCCAGTCATGAGGACGGAGTCATAGAGTCCGGTGAAAAGGTCATGATAAATAACGTGTTTGACTTTTCGGATTCTGTAGCCAAGGATATCATGGTACCGAGGATAGACATGGTCTGTGTCGAGGAAAAGGCAAAATATGATGAGGTCTTAGAGGTGTTCAAGCAGTATATGTACACCAGGATACCTGTTTACAGAGATGAGCCTGATAATGTCATAGGCCTTATAAACGTAAAGGATTTCATACTTGTAGAAGACAAGAGAAGCTTTGCCATATCCGATATTTTAAGGGAAACATACTTTACCTATGAATATAAGAAGACAGCGGATCTTTTAATGGAGCTTAGGAAAACTCCTTTCAGCATGGCTTTTGTGCTGAGTGAATACGGCGTATGTGTCGGCATGGTGACACTTGAAGATCTGCTCGAGGAGATCGTAGGCGAGATAAGAGATGAATATGATGCGGATGAAGAGGAGTTCTTCAAGAAGGTTGAGAAGAATGCCTACCTTATCGATGCGAGCAGAAAGATAGACGATGTCAACGATGAACTCGGATTAAATCTTGACAGCGAGGATTATGATTCTATCGGAGGTCTTGTCATCCAGATACTCGATCGTATGCCTCAAAGAGGTGATGAGGTTGTTACTCCCGAGGGCATAAAGATCAAAGTCCAGTCCATCGACGAGAACAGGATAAAGAAGGTATTGCTCAGAATACCTGAGAATTAAGTTGCTAAGAATAAAAAAATATGCTATAGTGAACAGGATTATTGGTATAGTATCAATCCAATCTTAGGAGGAATCATTATTTATGAAGCACATTAAGACTTTGGAAACAAGAAACCTTAAGGAGTCTATGAAGAAGGGCGGATGCGGCGAGTGCCAGACATCATGCCAGTCAGCATGCAAGACAAGCTGCACGGTCGGCAGCCAGAGCTGTGAGAAGTTAAAATAATAGCATTTCTGAATTTTTAGAAACTATTCAAACTCGAAGTCAAAGATGGCTTCGAGTTTGTTTTGGGTTGAGGTTTTTATGATCCATCAGTACAAGAACAACGGTTACAATATAGTCCTGGACGTAAACAGCGGTTCCGTTCATATAGTGGATGACTGTGTCTATGACATGGTTCCGCTGCTTGAGGCCATAGTAAAATCCGGAGTCACCGGCGAGACGGCTATAGAAGCGGTCTGCATGGCCTGCGAGAACACCAAGTACAGTTCACAGGATGTAAGAGAAGCCGTAACTGAGCTGCTTTCACTCTATGAGGCAGGGCAGCTTTATACAGATGATATATACGAGAATTATATAATAGATTTCAAGAAGAGACAGACTGTGGTAAAGGCTCTGTGTCTGCATATCGCGCATGACTGCAATCTTGCATGCGAGTATTGCTTTGCGAGCGAGGGTGAATACCACGGCAAACGTGCCCTCATGAGCTTCGAGACCGGAAAGAAGGCACTTGATTTCTTGGTTGCCAATTCCGGAAACAGAGTAAACTTAGAGGTTGATTTCTTCGGAGGCGAACCGCTGCTTAACTGGGATGTCGTTAAAAGACTCGTTGAGTACGGACGAAGCATAGAAGAAGCTAACAACAAGAAATTCAGATTTACTCTTACAACAAACGGAGTGCTCCTTGATGATGATATCATCGAGTTTGCGAATAAAGAGATGGCCAATGTCGTTTGCAGCATAGACGGCAGGAAAGAAATCAATGACAGGAAGCGTCCTTTCAGAGGCGGACAGGGCAGCTATGACATCATAGTTCCTAATTTTAAGAAGGTCGCTGAGAGCAGAGATCAGATGAATTACTATGTCAGAGGTACGTTTACTCATGACAATCTCGATTTCAGCGAGGATGTAAAGCATCTGGCCGATCTCGGATTTAGGCAGATCTCTGTCGAGCCTGTTGTGGCTCGTCCCGAGGACAGTTATGCGCTAAGGGAAGAGGACTTGCCCAAGATCATGGAGGAGTATGACAAGCTTGCCAAGTTCATTATTGAAAGAAGAAAGACTTCAGAGGCTGTAAATTTCTTTCATTTTATGATAGACTTAAGCGGTGGTCCGTGTGTAGCCAAAAGACTTTCGGGATGCGGCTCGGGTACAGAGTACCTTGCAGTAACACCGTGGGGAGATCTTTATCCTTGTCATCAGTTCGTCGGCAACGAGGATTTTCTGATGGGTAATGTTGATGAAGGAATAACACGCACAGACATAAGAGATGAATTCAAGACATGCAACGTATATGCCAAGGAAAAGTGCAGAAAATGCTTTGCCAAGTTTTACTGCAGCGGCGGATGTGCCGCAAACTCCTATAACTTCCATGGCAACATCAACGATGCTTATGATCTTGGATGCGAACTTCAGAGAAAACGTATAGAATGTGCGATTATGATAAAGGCGGCTATCGCCGATTGGGAGGAAGAAAAAGATGAGTAAGAAAAACGGTATCATAACACTGCTCGTTATGCTGGCTGTTTTAGTCGGAGGAATATATGCAAGCATCTACGGCATAGATTCAAACGGTTCGGGCAGTGCGGCAAACATCAAGCAGGGTCTTGATCTTGCCGGCGGTGTCAGCATCACATATCAGGCTGTCGGTACTGAGGAACCGACCAAGGAGGATATGGCAGACACGATCTACAAGCTGCAGAAGCGTGTGGAAGGATACTCTACTGAGGCTCAGGTATATCAGGAGGGAAGCGACAGGATAAATATCGAGATCCCGGGCGTATCTGATGCCAATGCGGTTTTAGAGGAACTCGGAAAGCCCGGTTCACTGTTCTTTACAGACAAGGACGGAAACGAGATCCTGTCAGGTACAGATGTAGCTGATGCTCAGGCAGGATATCAGAAGGACAACATGAACAACCAGGAGGTTGTCGTACAGCTTACCTTCACACCTGAAGGCACAAAGGCATTCGCCGATGCTACAACAAAGGCTGTTGCTAATCATGATGTCATATATATCATTTACGATGGCGAGATTGTAAGTGCTCCTGCTGTTCAGGCAGCGATCACGGACGGAAGAGCCATAATCACTGGAAGCAAGACATTCGAGGAAGCAGAAAGACTTGCATCAACGATCCGTATCGGTGGACTTAAGCTTGAACTTGAGGAATTAAGAAGTAACGTTGTAGGTGCTCAGCTTGGTTCTGAGGCCATAAAGACCAGTCTTTATGCCGCAGCGATAGGTTTTGGCATCGTAGCCGTATTCATGATAGCTGTTTACTTCATACCGGGTCTTGCATCAGTCATCGCGCTTGCTATATATGTATGTCTTACTATCTTGATGCTTAATGCATTTGAAGTGACACTTACACTTCCCGGTATTGCAGGTATCATCCTTTCAATAGGTATGGCGGTAGATGCTAACGTTATCATCTTTGCTCGTATCAGAGAAGAGATAGCAACCGGAAAGACAGTTAGTTCATCTATAAAGATAGGTTTCCAGAAGGCGCTTTCAGCCATCTTGGACGGAAATATCACTACACTTATCGCAGCGCTTGTGCTGGGGGCCATGGGTACCGGTTCTGTCAAGGGATTTGCTCAGACACTCGGACTTGGTATCGTTATATCAATGTTCACAGCACTCGTTGTAAGCAGACTCATACTGAATGCATTCTATGCTATATGCATAAAGGATGAGAAATTCTACGGCAAGGCAAAGACAAGAAAGCAGGTGGATTTCCTTTCAAAGAAGGTTATCTTTATCGTGATCTCTCTTGTATGCATCCTTTCCGGATTTGTATTCATGGGAGTCAACAAGAATTCAATAGGAGATGTACTCAATTATTCACTTGAATTCAAGGGCGGTACATCTACCAATGTTACATTTAATGAAGATCTTGCTCTTGCAGATATAGATACAAAAGTCATCCCTGTGATCTCGCAGGCGATCGGCGGAGGCACTGTACAGGCTCAGAAGGTTCAGGGTTCAAATGAAGTCATCTTCAAGACATCTACTTTGAACGTATCTCAGAGAGAGGCCATGCAGTCAGCCCTTGTTGAAAATTTCAAGGTTGATGCCGGAAAGATAACAGCTGAATCCATTTCTTCAACAATCTCAAGCGAGATGAGAAGCGATGCGATCGTAGCTGTGGTCGTAGCAACCATTTGCATGCTGATCTATATCTGGTTCAGATTCAAGGATATACGTTTTGCAGCAAGTTCGGTGCTTGCTCTTTGTCATGACGTGCTTGTTGTTCTTGCGTTCTATGCAGCAGCAAAGATAAGCGTAGGTTCAACATTCATCGCATGTATGCTTACGATAGTAGGTTACTCTATCAACGCAACGATCGTTATATTCGACAGAATAAGAGAGAATCTTGCTGTTATGAGCAAGAAGGAGACGCTAAAGGATCTTGTCAACAGATGTATCAATCAGACACTTTCACGAAGCATCTTCACTTCATTTACCACATTTGTCATGGTAGCTGCGCTGTATGTATTCGGCGTAACGAGCATCAAGGAATTTGCCCTTCCGCTCATGGTCGGTATCCTGGTAGGTACTTATTCTTCAGTCTGCCTGACCGGTGCGATGTGGTTCATCTTCAGGACCAAGTTTACTAAGGGTGATTCAAAGAAGGAAGCAAAGAAAGAATCAAAGAATTAAGAATACAATTACAAAAAGGATGAGCCAAGGCTCATCCTTTTTTGCTAACTTAAAGGTATAAGTATGTCAAAATGGATGGTATCCTCAAAAAAATGTGATTTTAAGCAGATAGGCGATGAACTCGGAATAGATCAGGTAGTTGTTCGCATAATGCGTAACAGAGACATGACCGATATTTCGCAGATGAAGAGCTTTTTATACGGTGGCGAGGAACTCTTTCACAGCTATGAGTATATGAAAGATGTGGACAAGGCCGTAGATATCCTGCTTGACAAGATAGATGAAGAAGCAAAGATCAGGATTATTGGCGACTATGACGTAGACGGCATCATGTCAACGTATATTCTGTGGAAAGGACTCAGTAAATGCGGTGCTTATGTTGATACAGTCATACCGCACAGAGTAAGGGACGGATACGGTATCAATACAGCTTTTATCGAAGAAGCAGCAAAGGATGGAATAGATACCATAATTACCTGTGATAACGGTATTGCTGCATC
>JAGCXJ010000118.1 GCA_017961385.1 Lachnospiraceae bacterium | reverse complement strand
TTCTCATAAACGGAAATGTCGCAAAAGCCGGCACGAATGTAAAGGTAGGAGACAAGATCACGATACAGTTTGGAAACAAGGAAACAAATGTCGAGGTGACGGCCGTAGAGGAAACGGTGAGAAAAGAAGAAGCCGCTGAACTGTATAAGTTTATCTGACAGGAAACCGTCAATTAGCACATAAGAAATTATGTAAACCACAATATAATGATATAAGGTTGACATATTTTGGAATATCTAGTAATCACTTCTAAAATATGCCGAAAAATCAATATTTTTCCAAAAACAGGTTGACGTAACTCATCTTTGAAACTATAATTTATTATGTAAACACTCTCGTTTACGGAAGGAATAAGATGAGTAACAGATATCTAAGGGTCAGAAGAAAACAGAACAGATTCAGTGTTATGCTGATAATCATAGTGCTGATAATGCTCATGGCAGTCGTTTCTTATAACAAGCACAATCTGAGGACCAGATGCGAGTCATATCAGAAACAGGAGGAGATGCTGCTTGAGCAGATAGCAAAAGAGCAGGAAAGAAGCGAAGAGATCGCCGAGTATGCCAAATATACAAAGACCAAGAAGTATGCCGAAGAGGTTGCGAAAGAAAAACTTGGACTTGTCAATGAAAATGAGATAATATTTAAGACAGAGAATTAAACCTTTGATGATGATCAAAGGTTTTTATTTTTAAAGAAAGCAAGACATATGATCAAGACTGTAAGGGACTATATCAGACAATACAATATGATACTTCCAAAAGACGAGATAGTCGCTGGCGTATCTGGCGGTGCGGATTCGGTATGCATGTTTTTACAGCTCATAGAGTACAGAAAAGAATGTGAATTTGATCTTAAAGTCGTTCATATAAATCATATGATAAGAGAAGACGCCGGTAAGGATGCGGCTTTCGTAAAGGATCTCTGTGACAGATACGGTGTGGAATTTCATCTTTTTAATGAAGATGTCATAAAGCTATCCAAGGATAAGGGCATATCAAGTGAAGAGGCCGGAAGAGAAGTAAGATATGAGCGCTTTAAACAGGTTATGAGCTCAAAAAGAGCAAAGATAGCCGTTGCGCATAATAAAAACGATGTGGCAGAGACCGTTCTTTTTAATATATTCAGGGGAACTGGGATCGAGGGACTTGCATCTCTTGCACCTGTAAACGGAAATATAATAAGACCTCTGCTTGATCTGTCAAGGGATGAGATAGAAGAATACCTTGCAAAGAAAGGACAGCCTTTCAGGATCGATTCGACAAATGCCGGATGCGATTATGCCCGCAATAAGATAAGAAATGTCATGCTTCCCTATGCGGAAAAAAACCTGTCAGCAAAGAGTACGCAGCATATAGCCGATCTGTCAAAGAAGATGCTGCTTATACGCGAGTATATAAAAAAAGAAACAAAAAAGGCCTATCTTCTTGCTGTAACGGAAAATGAAGACTCATCACTTATAAATCTCAGGATATTTTCAGACCTTGATCCGATGCTTAAAGGAGAAGTCCTTCTTCTTGTCATGGAAAGGCTGACTCCGCACAGAAAGGATATAACTGGACAGCATATAGCGTCGCTGCTTGATGTCATCCTAAAGGAGGGTGAGAAGAAAATTGATCTTCCCTACGATCTTGAGGCTGTAAAACAGTATGATACGCTGACTGTAAGAAAGAGTATTGCAACTGAGAAAGAAGATTTTGAATACATCGTAAAAAACGGCAGCGATATCAGTCTGAAGGACGGAAGGACGTTGAGCGTACGTATCTTTGACAGAGATGAGAGTGCGCTTATTGAGCGAAAAACATATACTAAATGGTTTGATTATGATAAAATAATTAATTGCGTGAAGGTAAGAAACAGAAGAACAGGGGACTATCTGACCATCAACAGCAGGATGGATAAAAAGTCTCTCAAGGACTATCTTATCGACAGCAAAGTAGCTAAAGAGAAAAGAGACTCTGTACCTGTTATAGCTGATGATTCCCATATACTGTGGGTTGTGGGATACAGGATCAGCGAATACTACAAGGTAAGCGATACTACAAAGAGGATTCTTGAGATAAGCGTTAAATAGAAAAGGTTAAAGGCGAAAGGAGATCATCATGCCCAAACACCATGTAGAAGAATTCCTTACAGAGGAGGAAGTAGACAAGAAGATCAGCGAGATCGGAAGGATCATAAGCAAGGACTATGAGGGAAAGAAAATACATCTTGTATGTGTACTCAGAGGCGGAGCATTCTTTATGTGCGAGCTTGCAAAGAGGATCACTGTACCAGTATCTCTGGATTTCATGTCTGTAAGCAGCTACGGCAGTGGTACCGAATCGAGCGGAAATATAAAGATCGTTAAGGATCTTGACGATACACTCGAAGGCAAGGATGTCATAATAGTAGAGGATATAATAGATTCCGGAAGAACACTGAGCAGACTGATGGAGCTTCTTTCAAGCAGAAAGCCCAACAGCTTAAAGCTCTGTACGCTCCTTGACAAGCCCGACAGACGTGTCGTGGATGTAAAGGTTGATTACACTTGCTTTGAGATCCCGGATGAG
This sequence comes from Lachnospiraceae bacterium, assembly GCA_017961385.1. Classification (GTDB taxonomy): domain Bacteria; phylum Bacillota; class Clostridia; order Lachnospirales; family Lachnospiraceae; genus Colinaster. The sequence goes on along the minus strand of JAGCXJ010000118.1, from coordinate 2,117 downwards.
TTTGTCGTAGGATACGGGCTTGATTATGATCAGATGTACAGGAATCTTCCTTATATCGGTATCGTTAAATTTGATTAAAGGCAGGAAAATAAGTTGAACAAAAAGAAATCAGGGATAAATGCATATGCGGTGATCTTTATACTGATCATGCTCTTTGCGGGTATTTATGCATATACAAAAGACTCCGGAACGGGTTATACAAAAGCACAGCTTTATTCGGATATAGAGAGCGGCAATATCGCCATGGCTCTTGTAAAGCCTTCATCCGCTGTTCCTAACGGAAAGATAACTGTGATCACAAAGCTGTCTACGGCAAGACAGACGGTTGTGGTGACTGACATTGACGAAGCCGTAAAGCTCATGGACGAACACGGCATTTACTATACGGTAAGTGAGGTTGAGGAAGGAAATATCCTCATGAACTACGTTGTGCCGATCATCACCATCGTTGCGGTCATCGTAATGCTCATGATGATAGTAGGCGCCCAGGGAGGCGGCGGTTCAAATGCCAAGATGATGAATTTTGGAAAAAGCCGCGCCAAGATGAGCAGTGACACAAAGAAAAAGCTTGCGGATGTAGCCGGTCTTGCAGAGGAAAAAGAAGACCTTGAAGAGATAATAGATTTTTTAAGAGCTCCCGATAAATACTCAAAGCTCGGTGCACGCATACCAAAAGGCGTGCTTTTGGAAGGTGCGCCAGGTACAGGTAAGACTCTGCTTGCAAAGGCTATTGCGGGAGAAGCAAACGTGCCGTTCTTCAGCATCTCGGGTTCTGATTTTGTTGAGATGTTTGTAGGTGTGGGTGCAAGCCGTGTAAGGGATCTGTTTGCCGATGCAAAGAAGAATTCTCCCTGTATAGTATTCATTGATGAGATAGATGCCGTTGCCAGAAGACGTGGAACCGGTATGGGCGGAGGTCACGATGAGCGTGAACAGACACTCAACCAGCTCCTGGTAGAAATGGACGGTTTTGAAGACAATCAGGGTATCATCGTGCTTGCTGCAACAAACAGAGTGGATATACTCGATCCCGCCATCTTAAGACCTGGCCGATTCGACAGAAAGATAGCTGTCAGCCCGCCTGATGTCAGGGGAAGAGAGGATATCCTTAAGCTTCATGCAAAGAACAAGCCTATTGGAAGCGATGTTGATCTTAAGCAGATCGCTCAGACTTCGGCAGGATTTACTGGTGCCGATCTTGAGAATCTCTTAAATGAAGCAGCGATCCTTGCCGCTAAAAAGGACAAGGCATACATAGAGCAGAACGATGTAAAACAGGCATTTATCAAAGTCGGTATAGGAACCGAGAAAAAGAGCAGGCTTGTATCGGACAAGGAAAAGAAGATCACGGCTTATCACGAATCAGGACATGCTATTCTGTTCCATAAGCTTCCCGATGTGGGACCTGTTTATACTGTTTCGATCATTCCCACGGGACAGGGAGCAGCAGGATATACGATGCCTCTTCCTGAAAAGGATGAGATGTTCCATACCAAGGGACATATGCTGCAGGATATCATGGTGCTGTTAGGAGGCCGTATTGCCGAAGAGATCGTATTTGATGACATCACGACAGGTGCATCGAATGATATCATGAAAGCTACCAAAGTGGCACGCAAGATGGTCACAAAGTACGGCATGAGCGACAACATCGGTGTCATCTGCTATGACAATGACGATGATGAGGTATTCATCGGACGTGACCTTGCACATGCCAAGAATCATTCCGAGGAAGTGGCAAGCGAGATCGACAGGGAAGTAAAAGCCATCGTCGAAGACTGCTATCAAAAAGCCGAGAATATCATCAAAGAGCATATGGATGTATTGCATTCCTGTGCAAAACTCCTGCTTGAAAAAGAAAAGATCTCGAGAGATGAGTTCGAAGCATTGTTCGAATAATTTATTGTGCACTTTATACAAATAATGCCTCGAATTCTTCTCTTGTGATCTTTTCTTTCTCTATCAGAAGCTCTGCGCTCTTTTCAAGAACGTCTCTGTTCTCAAGGATGATAGCCTTTGCTTTTGCATAGCAGTCATCTATGATACGCTTGACTTCCTTGTCGATCTCTCCCGTGATATATTCACTGTAGCTCTTGGCATGTGCAAGGTCACGTCCG
>JAGCXJ010000117.1 GCA_017961385.1 Lachnospiraceae bacterium | reverse complement strand
GAAGAGACCATACCTAATGTAAAACAGTGGTACGGAATGAGCTGCTGGGCTACTTCGGGAGCGCTTATCGCTAACTGGTATATGAAGAATACTCTTAAGATTGAGAATCCTCCGCTCATCGATCAGATGACGTTTTTGGATCCTACCAATATAGTTCTCAATCCATATGCCGAAGATGCTTTAAAAACCGAGAGGCTTTCAGCAAAGACCGGCGAAATGGGTATGAATAAAGAACTGAATAACATCAAAAACTTTGTTAAGCCCGAAGGATCAACCGGCAATATCATGACAACAGCCGATGTTATGCTTTCAAAGATGTCAAATACGGCGCTGAGGCACATGCGCTTTAACATGCCTCTAAACGACAGGTATTTTAATTCCTCAGAGCTGACAGGAGAGCAGTGGAATAAGCTTTCAAAGCAGATATTTATAAAAATCTCGAATCTGATGCAACAGGGAAGCGGTCCCATATCAATGCTGTTACCGGGACACTACCGTACAATCATCGGTTTTAAGGACGGAAAACTCAGGGTAAGGGATTCGTCGCTTGCTAACGGAAATGTTGAGGCTGATCTCAGTGTTGAGGATTTCACTCAAAAGCTAAAGGCGGCTGTAAGAGATTCCGGTTATTCATTTGAACTTGTATATCTGCAAAATCTCACAGACGAGAAAAAGGATGAGATCAAGCGTGAATACGGAGTCGAGTACGATCATGAGGGTAAGTTAAAATATACAGAGAAAGATGAACAGATCCATGCAGGCTCTCCAACCAATATTATGCATAATCTGGGATTATCCTTTGAAAAAAAGACCAGGGATAATGAGAACATCCTGGAGAGATTCATGCAGGATGAGATCTATGTACCCAAGAATCTTGATCATATAAAGAATATAGAGGAAGTAGAACAGAAGAAAGCACAGAAAAGAAGAGATCTTAGGCTTGAAGAAGCTACAGAGGAACAGCTTCAGCTTCTTGAACAGCAAAAGACACAGTTTGATCAGACTGCACAAAAAAAACGTAATTAATAAAAGATCAATTGGGAGCAGACTTTAGTAAAGAAGGGCAATGAAGTCGCTGAGCAGAAAGCAAAGAAGATATTTAACGAGAGATTCACGGATGAAGAAAAAGAAGAACTGATAAAAAAGACGATCAATTTTGATAAGCAGCTTAAGGGCAAGGCAAAGCTAAAGAAGAAGGACAAGGAAGTAAAGCCTACCCAACTCGATGTATTCTACGCGGATTATGAACAGAAGTCTGCTGAACATGAAAATGATCTTAATAGTGCTCAGGGAATGCAGAAGCGCAAAAATGATTTCGGATGGATACTTTCTGCCAAGGATATGAAAAATGTAGAGAGCATGCTGGCTAAAAAAGATGCGGGCTTTGCAAACAAAGTGGTTGAGACCAAGGAGAGTAGTGTTAAAGCCAGAAACAAGGCCATAGAAACCATTAAAAAAGGCGATATCAGCATGTATAATCATCTTCCGGCCTTTTTAAAGGAGTATTACGGAAGGATCAGCTTAGCAGAATTCTTTGGGGAAAACAAATATTTCAAGGCAGGGATCATCCCGTCCCTTGGTAGTCTTACCGAGGATGAAAAGAATAGACTTGCCTCAAAAACACGTGATCCGGTATTCAGAGGCATCATCAACATGATGATCGTAAGAAGAGCCAAGGATGGGAAAGGAAACGAGGCATGGAAAAGGCTGAGAGCGTATGATTCTTTCATGAACAGGCAACTCATCATGCAGACGCTTGCTCCCATGGAGGCGCAGGAAAAGTAGATGCTGAGAGTGGAAAATGCAAGCCTCAAGAAATCAAAGTTCGACGGACGTGAAAGTGCCGATACGATGATCGCCAATAATACGATAAAACAGAGACATATTGCAAAAACGATGTTTCTTATGCAGCTTGGTCGTTTCGACAGATTTGATACAGACAAGGACAATAATCAGACTGTATCGATGTTTGATCAAAACATTGCCGAAGCGATCGCTCACGGTACAAGAGTCGGAATAAATCTTCCTGCAGGAAAGCAGGAAGACCAGAAGAGGGTTTTTGATGCATGGCAGGGTAAGGCAGCCAATATGATGTTTTCAAGGTTTGCGACCCACGAATTACACAGGAAGAAAGTGAATGACGATAACAGTTTCTTTAAAGAGATCAAACTAAAGGGAATGCATTTTAAATTCAAGAAGCTGTTTAAACACTGGCATGAGGAGAGACCGTCAAGCTATTCGGATAATTACGGACTTAATATCGCACTCGGCGGTCTTGGGAAAAAGTTCAACGGCTCCGTAATAGATGATCAGGGAAAATTCGCTCACATTTATCAGAGATTTCGAATGGGTGATGAGAATACATGTGGCGGAATGCTTGTAGGTATTGAGAATTCGGCACCGGGCGGAACATGTGTTACAAACCTTAAACAGTATTTTGGCGGCTATGACGGAACAAGCTGTATAGGTGAACTGCATAATGGAAAAGCGATAGCTCACGGTCAGTCGGCATTTTTCTCAAGCAGAGAGTTTCTGGGAGATCAGTACAGCGGAAGAGTAGTCGATCTGTCTAATATTAGTGCAAATGACCTTGCAGATGTGATAAAGAAATTTGACGAAAAATATGAAAAAATGCAAAAGGATGTCTCGTCAAGCAAAAAGAATGTCAGCGACAAGGCAAGAGCTGATCTTGAGCTCATGAACAGCATATTAAGTGGCAGGATACTGACTGCACAGGAATTATATGGTCTGTTAAGAACCATCGGATTTACTCAGAAAAAAGCAAAAGATATTGCCAACAGTGCGAGAAGCAAAAATGGCGCATCCTATACCTCAGACAATTCTAAATATCCGGAAAAGATGTATAAGGCACAAACGGAAAGAGAATTGGAAAGGCAGGAAGCAAATAATGATAACGTTGAAGATTTTTTTGCTCAATATCAGGAAATGAGAGATGATGCAGGAGAGGAGCAGCAAGATTGATACCGGTTAAGATAGAGATTTCTCAAAATGAAGATAATACAACTATCATTTATGCCGAAACGCCTGAAGGGGTTGTTGCGGGACAGATCGAGTTTGCACCTGTAAATCTGAATGATAAAAACGAACCCGGAATGATTCGTCTGTTATGGATCGAGGTTATGGATGATTACCGACACGGGGGTATAGGCACAATCCTGATAGATGCGTTAACATCCCATTTGTCCGAATTTGAGACAATGCCGATCCTTACCGCATGGTATGACGATGATGATGTTAAAAACGGCTTTGAGGATTTCCTCGATAGTACCGCTCTTTTTGACGTAAATGATGAAAGCATAAACGGCAAGAAAGTGCATATAGCCGTATGGAACGGACATACATTTGAAGAACAGTATATTGAAGAATAAGGAGAACAGGATATGGAGAGCGTAAGTGTTGTAAGACTGAAAGACAATGAGAATAACACCAGTGAGGTAAGATTTGCAGCGATCGATGAGAAAGACAATATCGTAGGCTTGATCAGACTGGAAAATGAAATGGGAGCGATAAGCATTACTGATATTTATGTGGAACCCGATGCAAGAAGGCAGGGGATAGGAACATATTTGCTGCAAAGTGTACTTAATATGATCGGTGATATCGATCTGTTCCTTAACGTAGAGATAAGATTTCCGCTTGATGATGATACTAGAGAACTTTATGAATTTATAAAGTTTCAGGATAACTTCACAGTTACAGAAGAAGACAAGGTATTTCATGTATCTGCAAAGGATCGTAAGAAACTTAAAGTATGGAGCAAACTTGCAGGTAACAGCACTGATGCAAAACCGTTCTTTGAAATGAGTAAGAAGCAGATCAAGGAATTCTATAAGAAGATGCGTGAACTGGATCATGATGAACCGATCCCGGAGGATGAGGAAACACTCGAGAAGAATCTCTGTTTTGCAAGGATAGAGAATAACAATGTGATAGGAGCATTGTTCGTTCAAAGATATGAAGCTGCAAAACAGTTAATGGTTTCATTCATCTACTCTGAAGGAGACGGACCTGCAACATTGTCAAATCTCATAAGCGCTGCAGCTGAGGTGGCCGAAAATGAATACAAAGATTATGAGTTCATATTTACTTCAGAAAACCCGAAGATATTCGGAATGGTAGACGGTATTTTTGAAGGAAAAGTAACTGTTTCACCATTTGTAACCGCGACATGGGACGGGTTATCGATAAATGCAATTGATTTTTTAACAGAACAGGCCATATAGAGAATTTTAAACAGAAGGAGATAAACTATGGACGGATATGAAGTATTGGGTAAATATGACAAGATGAGCAAGACTCGCAAACTTGATGCATTTGAAAGTCTTAAGAATAATACGATCACGGTAAAAGAACAGTCAAAGGAGAGCGGATTTGACGGAAGAGAAACAATAGTCACAAATCGTAATCAATACGATATTCTTCAGGAAAAGGATTTCAATGAGAAAACATGGGATTTAAACGATCTACTTTCGGAGCAGGCAGATCTGCGTTTAGAGGAACATGAACAAGACTATCTTGATAAAGATTTCGCTCATAAAAGAGCCAAGGCTCTTGCTTTTAAATATCAGGATCTGAGTAAAAAAGACAGGCGTAAAAGCTTTAAAAAATATCAGAAAGTAATAGAAGAAAAGGTGGCTAAGGTCACCAAGGCATACAATAAGAGAAAGACCGGCTCTATCAAGGAGATGATCAAATATGAGAAACAGATAATTATGCTCAATGAAGAGGCGAGAATGCATTTCCTTACCGGAGCCATGAAGTCCAATGAAGATCTTAAGGTACAGCTCGCAAAGAACCGTATGCGCACATATTATCGTCTTCTGAGAATGTATATCGTTCATCTTAACGATCCTCGAATAACCAATAAGGAGAAAAAGACCTATTTTGAGGAGATGAATGCCATAAGAGCTAAGCTTAATGAAGAACTTGAGGCATTCTGGAAGCCCGGTCAGAACGAGACAGGCAAGAAGTTCTTTAAATGGGAAAGAGTTACCGGTAACAAAGAGATGAAGAAAACACGCTCCGCTAAAGAGACCCAGAAACTTCGTGAGCAGTATGAGCATGAGGAGGAGCAGGAAAGGATCGACAAGCTTACCGATGAAGAGATCAATGCATATGCTGATCAGATATTGGGTAAGTTGACTGAAAAAGAGCAGGAAGACAAGCAGGAGAACAAGGCTAAAGGTACTGCTGTCAATAAAGCAAAGAATAAGACTACTCAAAAGAAAGGTTATAAATTCAGAAACAATAAGGCTGCATGGGAAAAACTCATGCGTACCGGTATATGGGATCCTTCGGTTAAAAAGGCAACAGATGCAGATTCTGAAAATGCAGAGAAGGTTAGTAACGACTGGCATATCGGCAGGTCTTTTGATGTTGTCAAAATATGGCTTACCGATCCGGTAGCTGACGGTGTTCCGGATAAGGTATTCAAGACTGCCCTTATCAGACTAAATGAACAGTATAAGAAGAACTGGAAAGCTTACGTAGAAAAAATGGAAGGAAAGAATGAAGCGGGCGAAAAGAAAAAAGGTGCCTGGTTCAGTAAGCTTTTAGATGATCTGAATAAAAACATAGACTGGGCAGAAGATAAAAAAGCTAAGACCAAAGAAGAAAAAGACAGGAAAAAGGAATATATAAAATCCAAAAAGGAAGTTTTGTCAAGCTTCTATCATTTGAGTGCGCTTGATAAAGCTTATTATCCTGAGATCGAGGAGCTTACCAAGGAACTGTATGAGGAAGTATTCCATAAAGAGCTGACCAATTATGCCGAGGAAGGTCCGAGATTCTTTGACTGGTTCTCGCATGAACTTGTAAACGATCTGCCTCTGGAGGGATTAAATAAACTTAAACGTATGGCTGCAAGGAAGGATTTCCTTGACAGTAATCTGAAATTAAACGAGCGTGGTGCGCGTATTTATCAGACACCCGTTATACACAAACTGATAGTAGATGATACTGTGACCGACGCACAGATGGAAGAACTGGTTAAGTATGTTAAAACTATCGACGATGTGATCGAAAGGATGGTAACAGCAAAATTCGGTCCGCTCACACGCAAAGCTATAACATCAGGCGTCAGATCGTTCCTTGGTGAAAAAGGTCTTGTAGGCGGATACCGTCAGATCAAGGATCTTACACAGCAGTATCTTGACGGCCTTTCATTAACTAATATCAATGCAGCAAGACTTGATGCAGATTACAGAGATGCTTATGAAAATGTTTTCTGTGGAAATCTTGCTATTTATGGTGAAGAATTTGAACAGACTATCCAGGAATACCTGGAAAGAAGCGGTGTTGGCACTTACATGAAAGAAAAAGGACGGGCAAAGAAGATTGTGAAAATGCTCGAACCTATGAAAAAGATCTTAACTGCGTATAAGGATTCAGTTAAGGGATTAAGCGCAAGTCCGCAGGCCTGGGATCAGATCCATAAATATGTGATCAGGGTTATGAATAATGTAAGAGGATATGCAAATATTTCCGAAAAGGTTGAGGTGCCTGAGGAGTACTACAAGAATATCAGCATATCAATACAAAAATATATTGGCAAAGATAAAAGAGCAGGAAAAGTCACACATGATATATGGCGTGGCAAAGAGGCTGTCAGAGAAGCTAAGAAGGCAAAGGACATAGAAGAGTTTAACTATACTTCTATGTTAAAGAGCGAAGATCTGCTTGAATCCAAGGAGATCAAAGACATAGTAAAAGATGAAAAGATGCGAGACTTTATCGCAAATCATCTTGATTACGTGCTTTTGAATAATAAGGAGTTAAGCGAACAGTTCCCTGTACTTAAGTCTATAGAAAGCTTAGATCAGCTTGATGATATTCATTACAGTGTATTCTTACAGATAATACAGGCTCTGAAGAACAACATTGTAACCAATGGAGAAGCAATAAAGAAGCTTCTTGAGCAGGGTACAGAAAAAGATGAGAGGATCGATATGATGCGTAAGCAGGTCCTCCTTGATTTGATGCGCAAAAAGAGCGACGGAAAAATCGTCAATATCAGTACTCTTTTAAAAGATGAGTTGGCTCGTCATGACAATTTAGAAGCTATGCGTAGAAAGAGACTTATGTATAAGCTTGGTCGTGATCAGATGCGCAGAAGCGGAAAGATACTATTCCGTTTTGAAGATATGCCTGACAGAGACAAAGGATTACTCCAGGAATATCTTGGTAAAGGCAAGAAGTGGCTTAAAAACCGCTATAACAACATGGAGCAGGCTTCAAATGCATGGAAACGAGTTGAGTTCATGGGTGGTCCTGCAGCTGTTGAACAGCTGAAAAAATGGATGATCGATTGCTATTCTACAGATGACCAGAAACAGATCGATATGAAATTTGAAGCCTTCATCAAATTAATGACAAAGGATGATGCTGATGCGGCTAAAATGTTCCCTGTTGATGAAAAACTTGAAAAAGAGTTTCGAGATGGTAAAGGTGGCAGTGGGGCAAGTCTTCGTGAAGTAATAAGAAATGCTGTAACCGGAACAAGAAAAGATATGCGTAGTAATACTTCTGTAAAGATGTCATCTGAAGAGCTTGCAGCTTTTTATGGTCCCTCTCAAACAGGAGTAAAGGTGGATGAACTTAAGAATTTCCTTACAGAACTTACTCTGCTTAACACACAAGATATTTTGTACAGTCATGGTGGAAAGTTTGAAGGTCAGCTTTTCTCTAATTATGGTAATGAGAAGGCTTATAAAAAGATGCTTCAGATTCATGCACGGATTATTGCCACAAGTGTTGATAAGCTTGATAAGGAGTTAAGCAAATATAAAAGTAATCCGCAATTATGGGAAGAATTGAGAGATAGACTTCTGCCTACATGGGTCAATACGGATGAGATTGCCTTAGATAATTATAAATATCTAACAAATGCGGCAAAGAACGTTGCTGAGCAGAAACAGATCAATCAAAATGAATTGGAAAAGAATGATGACAACATAGAGGGATACGAAAAGAATTTATTGAACTGTATTATCAGTCTTAGTAATGATGGAGTCGTATTTCCAAGTAATGATCTGAAGGATATTAAAAAAGTACGAGCTCAAAAACTGGCAGAATTTGAGAAAGACCTTGAAGAGATCAAAAAACTCAGAGCAGGTTTTGAAAAAACAACGGCTGAGTACGAAAAGTCTATTAATAAATTAGATAAGAAGTATAATGATCAAAAACAAGCTCTGATTAACGAAACGGCAGGGGAAAACAGAAAAAAACAAATTGATGCAATTAACAAAAATCTTCAAGCAACAGACGAGGAAATAGTCGCTAAAAAAAGCAAATACAACGAATTAAAAGCTAGGATTGACGGTTATGATTATACAAAATTGAAATATATTAATATTCTTACGAGAATCGATATTGTTATCAATGCTAGAAGTCAACATGTTCAAGCACGTCGATACGAAGAGATCATCGAGGGCATGGAAAAAGACTATGATAAGAGAGACGTCGAAGTCAAGGAACAGCTCGATTTAAATATTGAGGATCTTGTAACAGAATACAGAAAGAATTCTCTTAAATGCGGATATGACAATCTTGATCAGATCAGCAGAGACATTGTTGGATACATCGACAAAGAAGGAAAATTTAAAGGTCAAGTATTTGAGAGTGTTCAGTTCTTTGAAGAAAAAAAGAAGATGCTCGAAGAATACAAAGACGGAGAACTTGCTGAATTCTGGGAGTATTTTATAGATAATGACAAGATCTTTGCAGATTTTTCAAGCGGCGATGACTTTATGGAGAATGAACGACTTGAAAAGCTTTATACACTTCTTGCACCCCTAGCCAGAGCAGGTAAAGAGAAAAATGCATTCATAGTTCGTTTATTTATTGAAAAGTATTTGGATCGTCTCCTTGATGATAAGTGTAAAGATGAGGATATTCTTAAGTACAGAGAAGAAATATCTGAACTAAATAAAAAGGGTAAAGTTCTAAATTCTAAGAATGAGGAGGTAGATTATAAAAAGAATTACTGGGGCGAAAAGATCCAGCAATTTGAGTCTAATTATTTTGAACAGACAAAACAGAATACCAAATCGATACTAGAAAACATGAATATTGCAGCATTTGGAGTTCAGAAAGAAATTGCTAAAGCATTCTATTATGGAAACGAAGATGTTGAGAGACAGTTTGATATGCGCAAAGCTAAATATCGTAAGTGGTGGTTTGTTACATCAAAAAATACCGGAGTTGAACTTATTGCGCAAAAGGGCGGTCAGACAAAGTATCAGGTTGCAATGGCTAATGCTAACGGAGTACTGGCATTAATGTCTCAGTGCGTTATGGGAGAAGAAGAAGGCATAATGGCCATGAGCAATCAGGAAACGGCTAAACAGTATTTCGGAAAGCTAAGGGATAGATTCTTAACGAATGACTCTGCTGCTGAAATTGAGTTTTTAAGTGTTTATCTGTGGAATTATGGAAAAATCGATATTAATGAAAATGCCAAGAAAGCAGTAAAAGACAAAAATGATGCTGTCGCTGTTAAACAGGCTACTGAGGAATTGATTCAAAAGTACATTGATGAAATGCCAGAAGAAGAAAAACTAAAATGCGAGAAAATGCTTACTGAATTCAAGATGCACGTTCGTAATGAAGCAGTTAATTCTCCGACTGAAGAGTTCAGTAAAACTGTTAACAGATATGCCATTGAATTCTATGAAAACAAGAGAGTTGTAAATGAGACGCTTGCTCAGGAGGTTGAACAGCAGAAGAAGGCATATGATGCCAAGATCGAAAAAAGACGTGGTGAACAGGGTAAGGTACTTACTACAAAACATGAGGGCCGTAAGCTTTATGATGAATTGCTGTTTGGTAATAAGCAGCAGATGTTGGCTGAATTCGGAGAGAAGAAGCAGACACTTATCTATGAGCCTGAGAAAGAGAAACTCAATAAGAAAGTTAAATCAAAAGGTGAAGAAGAGGATGAAAAGCATCTTGATGCAGCAAAAGAATACTTCAAGCTCACTGATGAAGAAAAGAAGGAAAAACATGAGGAATATCCTGATATTTTAGCTGAATGTCTGGATGAATACTGTCGTGTTAATAACAGATATTATCAGAGAGCTTTCCGCAAGATCGATACAGCGATCGGCTGGTTTGATGAAAAATATAAGACTGATATACAGGAGGAGGCTGACAGATTAAAGAGGATCTACAACACAGTTAGAGTCGAGCCTGAAGAGGAAAAGGATCTTTTACCGACACTTGAAGATGAAATAAAGAGTAAGAAAACAAAGAAAGTCAAAGTATCCATACCGGAAGCTGCTATGGATATGTTCCTTGTCTATGCGGCAAAATACGGAGAAAAGGGGACTACGCTTTCTGAAGACAAGATCAACAAGCTGGCAAATACTTTCCTTGCTTACTATAACAGCCTTGAGATGATCAATAAGGTAAATGTAAAGCATCCTGCTTTGAAATATGCTCTTATCGATGCCATAGAAAAAGACAGGGCTTATCTCTTTGCGCTCAAAGATGAAGACAGAAGCGTGAATGATGCGGCTGTGTTTAAGCTTCGTATAGAAGCTCAGATAAGGTATTTTGCTCTGGCAGAACAGGCATATGAGGTTCTTGATGAAGTAATAAAGAATGATAAATATATATCAGATCTAGATGATGCAGCTAAACATCATTATGTTTCAGCACTTAGAGAGTATTTCACAAAAAGAATACTACAGGAAAGTGATAATAGTATTAAATTTGATGCGGAAAGCTACAAGAAACAGGCTAAGGAGCTGATAAAGGACGGTGAAGCCAGGGATGCGCTTACTGTAGTAGGAGAGAGTGTAAGCAATGAAGATTACGAAAATCACAGAGATTATCCTGGCGAACTGACAAAGAAGGATCTTGAGCATGCTATTGCAGCAACACGTAAAAAGGATCTGGTAAAGGCATATAATGCATTGAATGAAGAGGAGAGAGATCTGTTCGCTCTTGCTTTATATTGCTCATCACAGACTGAGACCGGAAGCCAGAGAGTAATTTACGGACAGACAGACGAGATGCTCAAAGAAGAGAGATCTCAGATGCTTTCGTGGATGAAAGGCAATGAAGTTGAATTCAAGATAGACTATACACGTGCAATACGTGCAATAAGCGTAAAATCAAAGAATTTCAAGATCTCCGGAGATACTGAAAAATTTGAAGCAGCACTTGATTTTGTAGAGAAGATCAAAAAGCGCAAAGATCAGTTAAGACCTAAGGACTACAAACGTATGGCCGACACTTATGGTGTAGCTGGTTATGCGGATCAGCTTAGGAGAAAAGGAGTCGGAAAGGCTCTTAAAGGAGTTACAGATAATAAGTTAAAGATCGCAAAACTAAATATTACTGATAAAGACGGCTTTATGGATCTGCTTACCAAATATTCGGAGTCGGATAAAAAGACTCAGAAGTCACAGGGAATCTTTAAAAAGCTTCCCAGAGAGTATCATGAATTCAAGGAGAATTCTGCGGTAGATACTGTGTTAAAGCGTGTAAATAAGCTTAAACCCGGACAGAAGAGCCTTCTTATCTATGTATTGCAAGATCGTACAGCGCTTGATTTTTCAACAGCAGGAAAAGACAGTGAGACTAAAATAGTTCCTCATGCAAATGCAGAGAAGAGATTTGAGATATATGAGAAACTGATGAGTGAGGAAGGAAGACTTAATGCTCTGATCGAGAGTTCTTCACCATTAATGGTAAAAAAGGCAATGAAGAACCTTTTAGGATTCCAGTTAAGAGATGACAAGGAATTGAGCGACGGTATTCTTAAGGAAGAGGATTTCAATCTTTCAAACCTGTACAGATCAACAGCGATCGACTGGGAATTGTTATGTCATGCACTTGATTTCCTCGATGAGATGGAAAGAGATAAGAGAAAGACCATTGCAGTCAGACAGGCACCGAAACATGTGATGAATGCTGCCATGAATATGACAGATCCCGAAAAGGCTACAGAGGCAGTTAAATTCTGCAGCGAGTATATAGGAAAGATTAAAGGCGCAAACTCTCAGGAAGAACTTGATGAACTGATAAAAGCCGCTTATCTGAGAGATAAGGTCTATATGTCAGGCACAAAGCTAAATCCTGTAAACTGGATTAAGGATGACGCGGAACTTGATGATATAATGGGCGGTTACCGCGGACTTACACCTCAGCAGAAGACTCTGTTCATCAGAGTACTTCAGCACAGGGATCTTCTTGATGTATCTCAGAAGAATCTCTACTGGAATATTTTCGGCCTGGCGGAGCGTGACTTTGTAAGTCCTAAAGACAGAGATGCGCTAATAGATGAGTATATCGCCGATACGATGCAAAAGGATACGAGCTTTGAACTTAACGGGGCTACCTGTGAAGAAGCCATACTCTCACTTTTGTCAACTCAGGTCAACGATGATATGAGCATTGAAAAGGTTGACGGTTCAAACTGGGCTTACAAGAATATAAATGTAAACAATCAGTTACTTGTAACAGATCAGAGAAAAGCTACGGTAATTGACTGGAAACTGTTCAAGAGAGCATTGCAGTTTGTTACGCGTTCTACAAATGAGAGAAAGATGGTTGCCGGTGATGAAGCACTTTATAAGCATCTGCAGGGTGAAGAGAAGTTCGGCAAGATGGAATTTGACAGGAAATATCTGCGTAGGAACCTGCATAATACAGGATCTTCATTCATGCGTTTCCTTGCTAAGGAAGGATATTCCGAGATCGATGGAAAACTCGGTATATTCAAGAGCCTGGCGGATTATTCGGAATTCATAGTATCCACAAAGACGGCAAATTATCTGCATGAGCAAGCTAATAAGATTGCCATAAAAGAAGCTGAAGAAGCAGCGGAAGAAGAGGCTGAAAACGAGAATGAGGAAAACGCTGAACAGCAGGAAGAAAAAGGTTCTTTCACTTTCGTTCAGGGTCTTGCAAAGCTTGCTACAGGTGCAAAAGATCAGTACAATCAGTTAAAGGAAATGAAAGATCAGGTCATGGATTCATATAATGAATTCAAGGATGTACTGATCGAGAATGAAGAAGAGGAGAAGAAAAAGGAAGAGGAGAGAGCTGAGGAAGAGAAGAAAGATGAACTTGCTAAAGGAATCAAGGGTATAGACGGACTTCCGCCCAAAACAAGTTATCTCAAACTAGTAGTAAGTTATGGCTCAAAAGTCCCCGAACTTAAGAAGTCTCTGGATGATTTTGCAGGTGATACCGAAAAACTTGAGATGATAGACAAGTAT
>JAGCXJ010000116.1 GCA_017961385.1 Lachnospiraceae bacterium | reverse complement strand
GTAGCCTTATATGGTGGATATTAGGCTGGCTATTCTTCTTTCCTGCTCCTATAATGGTTCTGATATGGCGCAAGAAAAATACATGGAATACCAAGATAAAGATAGCGGTCACAATAGCTTTTTGGCTAGTATTTTTCATCATAGGGCTATCAGATAATAAAGATACCACATCAACAGAAAATGAAAGCACAGTAGATGTAGTATCAACAACTACTACAATCGAAGAAAAAGTAGCACCTACAGTGTCAAATGAAAATAATACTAGCGAAAATGTCAGTCAAACAACTTCCAACATCTATGATACAACTGGTGTTGTAGAAGAAGCTCCTTCTGAAGCAGAAAAAACACCTGAAGAACTGTATTTTGAACAACTAAAACAAGATACTGAATGGCAGATGATGCCCAGAGATGAATGCAAAAATATAAGCCTTGAAGACAGAACTCTTACACTTGAAATCTACTTAACACGTAAGGACAGATTATCAGAACGCTGCACCGATATAGCAGACGCAATACTTGCTATTGAATCCGGATATGATTGGTGGGATACATTAGTTCTTGATTTTGGCAGCTTTGGGGTAATAACAAAAACAAAAGATGATTTGATTGATGGGCATTTTGAAATAGCAGATGAAGATTTTATTAAAAATGAATAGATAAGCATATCACCGCTTACAAATCTATAGTCAATACCTGATCGTAAGCGGTGATAAAATGAATTCCAACAATCACAGTAGGGTAAATAAAGATTCGGAAAATTAAAAAGAAGCACCATCTTCATGTTAGGATTAGATTTTGACAGAAATAATCTACGTGAAGGTGGTGCTTTTATGTACAACAGTATATTACAGTTTATTCAGGATGATATCAAGGAGATTGAGAAAAATGTCAGAGAAATTCTTGATGGCAACAAAGATGCTGCTGATCTATCAAATGATATCCATGAACGCGTCTTAATGCTTGGAAGCAGGATTGTCGGTGAGATATATGAGCAGATTGATGAAGAAATCTTCAAAAGCCTTGTCAGAAAAGAAAAATATTATGTTGAGCAAAAAGACATGCCAAGATCTCTTGTTGATGTGATGGGAACTGTATCTTTCAAACGAAGAGGTTATGTTCCAAAGAATGGCGGGGAATATATCTATCTTTTGGATATGCTGATGGGATTTGATGACAATCAGAAGGTAACTATGGCTGCGGCAGCAAAGATTTTGGAAGAAGCTGTAGAAAGCAGTTATTCAAAAGCTGGAAAGAAAGTTAATCTCACTGATACAGTCAGCAAGGAAACTGTAAAAGACATCGTACACGGACTGGTCGTAGACTTTCCGCAAAAGGCACTTAAGGAAAAGAAAAAGCTTAAGACTCTTCATATCGTAGCAGATGAAGATCATGTTGCTGCGCAGTTCTGGAACAAAAAGGGCGATATAAAAGTCAGTAACGCCGGTTATAAGATAAACACAATTATCGATAAGATCATCGTGCTGTTTGAGGATATTGTTGATGAAGCACCTGAAGGCTCTACGCATCACAGATATCGTCTTACCGGGAAACATACTTTTTGCGGAGTTTATAACGGCAGTGAGGATAACTACAAGCTATGGCAGGAAGTTCAGGACTATATCTCTGCAAACTATGACCTTGATGTGCTTGAACGGGTATATATCACAGGTGATGGCGCACCTTGGATAAAGACAGGTGCAGAAGTCCTCCTTAACGGCAGATTTGTCCATGATAAGTTCCATATCATGAAATACCTCAATCAGTCAGTTACACACCTTGAAAATGCAGATGAAATGAAGGAATGTATGTGGGAATGCATTAACGGAGCGGATAAAAAAGGCTTAAGACAGGCATTTCGCTCAATACTTGAAGTGACCGATGAAAATGATAACAAATACACGGAAGTAGAAAGCAGCTACAAATACTTTATGAATAACTGGAGAGGAATTGAGATCCGTTCCAGTGAATCCGGTGGCGTCTGGAAATGCTGTGCCGAAGGTCAGGTGAGCCATGTTCTAAGTGACAGGCTTAGTAGCAGGCCGATGGGTTGGAGCATCCGTGGTTGTGATAACATCTCGAAACTCAGGGCTTTTACAAGAAATGACGGGAAGATAATAGATCTTTTAAGATATCAGAAAAAATATCAGGGACTTAAAGAAAAGCGGAATGAGCAGGATGCTCTCATCAAAGACATCAAGAAACGGCAATACGGATGGAATTATGCGGAAAAGCTGAGTGCACATGTTGAAGGGCTTGAAAATACAAGTATGAAGTGGCTTAAAGAGTTTATAGCGCAGAGATTTTCATGAAGCCCTACTCTTCTGCTTCAAACACACTGAAACTAAAATTCCTCTTAAATATAAGGTGTTTTTGGTCGTTGATTTCGACAACTCTGCGTGATAAAATGTTAATGCATTATTAAATAATGTTTCAAAAAAAGAAATATATGAGGTGCATAATGGCAGAAAAAATGGTTTTTATGGATACCGGAGTATTTACAGGTATTGTTGAAGATATAAGAGGTGCCGCTTCTGAATGTGTGTTTCCTGACAGCGCATTAAAACAGGCCGATCGCTTAGACACTTTTAATGCAGGAAGAAAGATGCATCAATTACTACAATTGATACATGAAACAGATGAATTATACAGACAGGAATCAGCGGGATCACTTCCACATGGCTTTCTTACAATGCGTGACAGCATGATCGCGATTGATAAAGCTTGTGCTGAAAGCCTTACAGTAGAAAAAACAACTGTAGGAGGCGTGAAGAGATAATGGGCAGACATTCTGAGATACATGAGCTGGAACGTGAGATTGCGAGATGTGAAGAAGAACTTCGCATACTTGAAAGCAAAGAGCATATCATACGAAGGTTACAAGCTGAGATTGCAGATGAAGTTGAAACTCCTGTGAAAAGCTATGATGTGACCTTAGCTGACGGATTTAGAGGAGCTCTGGAATCGAATGCTGAAGATATGCAAAGTCAGATTTATAGTGAAACGCGTCGTGCTCAGGACCATACATCAGAGTTTTTATCCGAGATGGCAAGAGCCAGAGAACGAATCCGTGAACATATAGAAAAATGTCAGAGAAGGATCGATCATCTTTGGGCTGAGATTGAGGCTGAGTCACGAAGTAACGCTATGTAAAGGGGAAAAATTATATGTTATGGTATTACGAAGATGAACGGATAATCGGAAGTGATTCCGATATAAAATATGACGCTGAAGTTATGGATAGTTTTACAGATGCTCTCTGTAGAGATATTGACAGCTACAGGGAACGTACAAGAGATCTTGAAAGAGGATATGTAAAATATCATAACAATGAGACTTTTGTTGGAGAGATGGCTGACAGGTCAAAGGAATTTACATATGATGTG
>JAGCXJ010000115.1 GCA_017961385.1 Lachnospiraceae bacterium | reverse complement strand
TTAAGGATTTTGAGTCCTTCATAATACAAAAGAATATCGTTGATCTTGAAAACCGAAAGGACAGCGATGAATTCATAACGGATTACAGCTCCTGGAGCTATACCATTAGATTTGATAATTCATCAGTCGGCGGAGATGCAAGCGAAAGCTATAGAATAGAAGAGTATAAGAAATATTCAAAGCGCGATCATACTCTTCTTGAAAAGCTGTACGACAGATTTGCAAATCTTAAAGGTGAAGTGATATCCGAAACGGTAGAAGATGATGATGACGGATATGATGATCTTAAGTATGATGACAGAGATGAGTGCTATCTTGATATCCTTTATGAATACAAGGAAGCCCAGGACGGACGCTATTCCCAGGAAGAGGTCGAGAGAATGGGCTTATGGAGCGAGCTTGTCCAGCACGGCTGGCCGTATGCCGTATCTGGCGATAATGTCGGATATTTGTATTACGATATCGATTCTGATTCAAAAGACGAGCTCATCATCACATACTATGATGACATAGTAGATATATACGGATATGACGGGACAAAGGCAAGAATGGCTTATTCTACACCATACAGAGGGATAACCAGTCTGTATCCTGACGGATTTATCCGTATGGATTATTCGATGAGCGCAAGTGATTCAAGAACCACTTGGTATCAGTTTGATACAGATCTTGGAGACTGCTTCCCCGTATTTGAAAGATCGTATGATCCCGAGGAGGGAGAGGCATATTATACGTTCGGCTATTATGATATAGATGAAGCATCAAGGAATGAGATCATAGGTTCATACAGTGACTACGGTGATTATCCTGTATGGCTGTTTGAATGGTCAGATCAACTGACAAAAGAAGAATATGAAAGCATCGTTCCCAAAACGGATCCGATAAAACTTCCTGAGTCAAATAAGCTTTCTGATATAGTCCTGCCTGATGATTATGAAAAAAAGCTGCCGCCAGCAAGAGAGAATGCAGAATCGATCTATGGGGAAAGGATCGAGATCACTCAGGATATGCAGAAAAAGATGAACACTTTTCTCTCAAACTTTGCCGAGCAGTATATGGAGTATTACGATTACGGCAGGCCGGATACCGAAGAACTGTTAAACTTTGCATACATGTGGTCATATTTCAACAAGTATTCAAATATCGAACTGGAAGGCAATTACTATAAGATAAGCATTGAAAACATAAACAGCATTCTGGACAGATATATGGGCTATACGCTTTCGGACTACGAGATAAATGCATATAAGGGAAACGATATCTATAACAGCTACTGCAAGAACGGCTACTTCTATACGCCGGCTGCTGACGGAGCGATCAACTGCAGGTTTGCCGTTGTAGAAAACGCCTATGATGTAGGAAATGACAATCTGCGTCTTGAGTTTTTACTCTATGATCTGGACAGAGAGATTATGGAACCTATTCCGAAAGAGTATTATTCGTACGATAAAAGCAAGGCATCATCTGCGCCTGATCTTGTAAAAGCCGGCAGCGGGTATGCGATAGTAAAGAAGGATAAGGATGACTACAGACTGCTCGTGTATGAATCGGAATAAAACAGATTTATCATAACTGCTTACAGATAAAGAAATCGGAGGATATAAAAATGCAAGAATCAATGAAGGATTATGAAAAGATGTTAGAGGAATCCTACAGCCTCATGGGAGACGGGGTTCATGATACGGATGAGCTCTTAGCCTGGAGAAAGGCGGCTGAGCTTAAAGAGTCACAGGAAAACATCACAGTTACAGTCACAGGGATAGTAAAGGGCGGTGTTGTTGCTGATTTTGAAGGGATCAGAGCTTTCATACCGGTTTCGAAACTGTCTCTTGAAAGGATCGATGACTGCAATCCCTTCCTTGGCAAAGAGCTTGAGGTGAGAGTTTTTGAAGCCGACATAGATGAAGACAAGCTCATCCTTTCTGCAAAGGAGATATTAAAGGAAAAGCAGGAAAGCGCAAGAAAGAAGAAGGCATCGGATATAAACATAGGCCAGGTGTTTAAGGGCGTTGTCTCAACGATCAAGGATTACGGAGCATTTATAGATATCGGTGACGGACTGAACGGACTTGTGCATATCTCGCAGATATCACACAAGAGGATCAAGCACCCCGGGACTGTTTTAAAAATTGGTCAGGAGGTTGACGTTAAGGTCATCGATATAAAGGATGGAAAGATATCTCTTTCAATAAAGGCTCTTTTGGATAATCCTGAAGAAGAGACAGTGGAAGAAGGAGATTTTGTCATTCCTGAGTCCGAGGAGATAGGAACATCCCTAAAGGATCTTTTAAAGGGACTTTCATTCTGAAATAAGTAATAAGGATAATACAAAGAGGTGTTACTCGTGGATAACAGATTTATCATAGATACATCCGATAACAGAGACTATATGTACAAAAATGCCGTATTGCTGCTTGATTTTGGCAGGAGATTTCCGTCTCCTTCAGGTTCAAGCTATTATCTGGGTGATAATGGCCTGCCTCTGATAGAAAGACCGAGGCAGACGTGGATAAGTGCCAGAATGGCTCATGTATACAGCATCGGAAAGATACTCGGTATAGAGGGAAGCGAACAGCTTGCCTCACAAGCCGTAAACGGACTGGCAGGCGAGCTCAAGGATCACAGATACGGCGGCTTTTACAGCGGTATAACGATAGATGGTAAAACACTTCCCGATAAGATGTGCTATGCCCATGCATTTGTGATACTTGCTGCAAGCAGTGCTCTGTTAGCTGATATTAATGGGGCAAAGGATCTTCTGTATGATGCTCTTGATATTTTTGACAGATACTTCTGGGATGAAAAAGAAGGACTGGCTTACGATACCTGGGATATCGCGTTTGAAAAGCTTGATGAGTACAGGGGACTGAACGCAAACATGCATACAGTCGAAGCATTTCTTGCCGTAGCCGATGCAACGGGTGATGAAGCTTACAGAAAAAGAGCCGGACGGATCATAGACAGAGTGATAGCCTGGGCAAAGGAGTATGATCACAGACTGCCTGAGCATTTTGACAGTGACTGGAAAGCGACACCTGATCTTAACTGGGATAATCCGGCTGATCCTTTCAAGCCCTTCGGAGCAACCCCGGGGCATGCAATGGAATGGGCAAGGCTGATCGTACAGTATGCAAAGAGCACATCTGGATCCGGTGGACAGACTGATGAATATATAAAAGCCGCAAAGTCTCTCTATGACAGGGCATATTTAGATGCATGGAATGCAGACGGTGAAAAGGGATTTGTGTATACTACTGATTTTGAAGGAAATCCGATCATTCATGACAGGATGCACTGGACTTTAGCTGAAGCGATAAATACATCTGCTGTATTATATAGGATAACGGGTGATGAAAGATATGCAGATGACTTTTCAGGATATCTTGAATATCTTGATCAGAGCGTTATGGATCACAGATACGGGTCCTGGTTTCACCAGCTTGATGAAAAAAACAGCGTGATCGATACGGTCTGGCCCGGAAAGCCTGATATATATCATGCCTTTCAGGCGATGCTGATCCCCTATGTTGAACCGTCAGTATCTCTTGCAAGCGCGATCCTTAACAGATAGATGGAGGTTAACTATGTCAATTATTGCTGCATTTATGGTACCGCATCCTCCGCTCATTGTTCCCGAAGTGGGAAGAGGCGGAGAAGATCAGATAAAGATAACAAGTGATTCATATGAAAGGATCGCAGATGAGATCGCAAAACTGGAGCCTGAGACCATCATCATATCAAGCCCTCATTCGATCATGTATG
>JAGCXJ010000114.1 GCA_017961385.1 Lachnospiraceae bacterium | reverse complement strand
TGTTTTTCAATTGCTATTCCTCTCGCATGTTGTAATGAGTATCTTCTTTTATCATGGTAAGCATGATATCGGCAAACACAGGATCAAACTGCGTTCCCCTGCCGTTTTCTATCTCCTGTTTTACCCGTTCCTGAGAAAGAGCCTCTCTGTAGCTTCTGTGAGAAGTCATTGCATCATACGCATCCGCTACAGCAATTATCCTAGCTTCTTCAGGTATGTCATTTCCTGACAGTCCATCCGGATATCCTCCGCCTGTGTATCTCTCGTGATGCCATTTTGCTCCGGTAGCAAGAGAAGGCATCTCAGGTATTCTCTGAAGTATCTTGGCTCCCATAACGGGATGCGACTTGATGATATCAAATTCCTTCTCATCAAGTTTGGCCGGCTTGTTGATCACGGCATCCGGGATCCCGATCTTTCCTACGTCGTGCAAAAGTCCCATCATGTATATATCATCAAGCTTTTTGTCATTATATCCGTACCTTTTTGCTATCTCTCTCGCATAATCGGCTACTCTTCCGGAGTGTCCGTTTGTGTATGTATCCTTGGCATCGATCGCCTTGGCCAGAGCCTGAACGACATGGATGAACAGTTCTCTGTTTTCTCGTGTCTTCCTTTCCCCTTCATTGCTCAGACTCTTTTGAAGCGTAGTAAGCTCTATAATATGTCTGACTCTCTGCAAAAGCACCTCGGGTACAAACGGCTTTTTTACAAAGTCCATCGCTCCAAGGGATAATCCCTTGTTCTCTGCCGAATCACTGTCATCGGCAGTAAGATATATGATCGGAATATCAGCTATCTCTCCGCCCATGGTCCTTAACTGTTTCAATGTCTCGTATCCGTCCATATCGGGCATCTTGATATCAAGCAGTATAAGACTCGGGACATTTGTCTCCACATACTCAAGCAGTGCCTTTCCTGATTTCAGTGCAGTTACATAAAATCCGCCCTTGCTTAAGATATTTCCAGCCATCTTTAGATTGGTCACATCATCATCAACAACGACTATCCTTGTCTCATTTGAATTTCTCTGTACATTTACAGCATCTCCCAGAAACTCTGTCTCGAATGTGACAACGATCTCATCACCGTATTTCTCATGCCACTTTCTTACAAGATCTCCGATGACCTTTTCAATGGCGCTCTCATGAATATCAGTCAGAAACAAAAAATACTGATTGTGTCTGCTTCGCATTACTACATCTGATTTTCTCAGGTTTTCCCTGACAAATACTCCGAATCTGTCGCATCTTTCCGCAAAGAAATCATCAGTTATGCCTTCGCCCGCTGACAGCGTAAAGAGTATCTTGCATGCACTTATATGCTTGCGGATTATATATCTTGTGACAAATCTGTACACATATGCGAACGCATCCCTGTCCAGACACAGAGCCTTGTCCGGAATGTTCCTCTCTCCCATGATGGCCGAGAGAGTTTTAAGATCAGTCTCAACATTTGTGTCATCTTCCGTAAACAGTTCGGATTTATAGAGAGCATAACCATGCTTTCCGTTTTCCTTGACATTGTAAAGAGCTCTGTCTGCCAGTTTTATTAGCGTCTCATATTCATTGCCCTGATGAGGAACGAGCACTGCCCCGATGGAAGCTCCGAGAGGAATGCTCATATCCTCACCCATGAGTTTTTTAGCTTCCAAAACAATATCCCTGTTAACATTCTCACAGAAACCGGCTATGTCGTCTTCTCTGGTCCTTCCGCTCAAAAAGGTTATGAATTCATCGCCTCCGAGTCTTCCCAGATAGCTTCCTTCCGTTGCATATCTTCTGATTATATCCGCAAAGGCAATAAGCACCTTGTCGCCGCAATCATGACCATATATATCATTAACGAGCTTGAACGAATCAAGGTCTATCATAAGCAGACTTCCGGCCTGTGATGCACAGATCCCCGGAAATCTGTCAAGGATCGCCGCCTTGTTCAAAAAGCCTGTGAGCTTGTCTGTACTTGCTTCCTGAGAGAGCCTGCTGATCCTTTTCTGCTTCGATAGAATGCTCTCAACTCTTCTGACCAATACATCCGGATCGAACGGTTTACGTATAAAATCGGATGCACTTGCTTCAAAGCCCTGTTTTTCTGTTTCTCCTTTTTCATCTGCAGTCAAAAAGATAACAGGAACCTCTTCCTTTGCATTATCCCTTTCCCATATCCTTAATCTTTCAAGCGTTTCAAAGCCGTCCATCTGCGGCATCTTGATATCAAGCAGTATCAGGTCGGGTTCTCCTTTATCATTAATCTGATCAAGAAGCGCCTGTCCCGACTTGAGTGCCGTGACTCTCATATTTGCCTTGCTTAGGATGTGTCCCGCCATCTTTAGATTATTGACGTCATCATCTACAACGATTATCCAATCTGCCATTAGGATTCTCCTCCTATAGAATTTATAGCCCCAGCAATGTTAGCAGCCGTATCCGAGGCTGTCATGCTTATACTTCCAAATTTTTCCTGCGATATTTCACCCGCAAGACCGTTTATATATGCTCCCGCTGCAGCCGCTCTTGCTATATTGGGAATGTATGCACACACGGCAGCAAGAATTCCTGAGAGCACATCTCCGCTTCCGGCTGTTGTCATTCCCGGGCAGCCTTTATCAGTTATGTAAACCTCATTGCCGTTTGTCACAACTGTTGACGGTCCTTTGAGCAGCACTGTCGTTTTTGTATCTTTTGCATATTCAAGCGCATATCTTATCGGATCTTCAAGAATGCTCTCTATGCTCATGTCAGTCAGTCTTGAAAACTCTTTTATGTGCGGAGTCAGCACGATCTCACATTCTGCCTCTCTGATTATGTTTTTATCAACATCCGAAAGAAGAGTAAGTCCGTCCGCATCTATTATGAGCTTTCCCTTGTAGTTCTTTAAAAGATATAAAAGGAGTCTTTTAGTCTCTTTACTCACTCCAATCCCCATACCGAATGCGACTGTTTTTACATTTGATATGAGTTGTCTTATCTCTTCTTCAACAAAGCGAATACCAGAGCCATCATCAGATAGTGGAAAGATCGTGCTCTCCAAAATATGAGATGCGACATCGTGATACAGAAAATCCGGCAGTGCAGCTTTTACCACGCCTGCTCCTGAACGCATCGCCACAGCCGCAAGATAAGCCAAGCGTATCGCGCCGCTGTATCTTTTAGAGCCTCCTATCAGCGCAGTATATCCGTATGTTCCCTTGTTTGAAAAATTTTTTCTTTCAGGGATCCATCCATTGATATCTGCTCTTTCAACTAGCTTATAAGGATTCTTTACAGGTTTGATCCCGATATCGCAGTTGACTTTTTCCTTTATGACATCCTTTGCCATATTTAAGAAGTGACCGGCCTTATAGCTGCCGATCGAGATCGTAAGATCAGATCTTACGCATACATCAGCTATTCCGCTGTCGCCGTTAAGTCCGCTGTTTATGTCGGCTGATACAATATATGCACCGCTTTCATTGATCTTCTCTATTACAGACCTTATATCTTCCCTGACTTTGCCCTTAAAACCTGTTCCGAGTATGCAGTCAACGACAGTTCCGTATACGGAAAGATCGATATCTTTATTCCATCTTTTGATGTCGCTACCAAGTTCCTGGCATCTTTCAAAGTAGTACCTTCCGTCCTCGGAAAACTTTTCACCAATCAGGATTATGCTGCAATCAATACCTGCATCATTCATAAGCGTGGCAAGCGCATAACCGTCTCCGGCATTGTTTCCGCTTCCGCAAATGATCGCTACGGGCCCTTTCCATTTGACGCTGTCAAATATCCCTTTCGCTGCTCTCATCATAAGCTCTTTCGAAGGTATTTTTGTAGCGATGGTAGCAGCATCGCTTTCTCGCATATTTTCAACCGATAAAACGTCTATCATTGATTTTTACCCATTTC
>JAGCXJ010000113.1 GCA_017961385.1 Lachnospiraceae bacterium | reverse complement strand
TATCAGCTCTTTTTAGAAAACGGCGCAATATCTGGCTTTCCCGAAGGCGAGAAGACCGAGGATTTTTTTAAAAGAAGCGTTGAGGGATTCTTTGAAGCGATAAATATGAGTAAAGACGATGATCTTGCTATCGTATGTCACGGTGGAAACATAATGGCTGTGATGAGCAGTCTTACGCAGACAGATTTCTATGACTTTCATACAGATAATTTAGACGGATATATACTGGAATTTAAAACGGATGGAAAAAGAGTACTTGACCTTACATATGATCGCATTGGCAGGCGGATATCTTCTTGATCTTCTGATAGGAGATCCGCACTGGATGTGGCATCCGGTGAGCCTGATTGGAAGGATCATTCAAAGCTTTGAAAAGAAACTGCTTAACATAACATCAGAAGAAAGAGATAACAAAAAAGAGTTTAAAAACGGACTGTTAACGTGTTTTTGCGTATGCACTATTACAGTTATGTTAACTTCTGCCGTGCTGATACTCTCGTATGTGATAAACATTTATCTGGGAGTGGTGATAGAAGCTATACTCACATGCTACATCCTTGCGGCAAGAAGTCTTTATAACGAGAGCATGAAGGTATTTAATGACTTATATGAGAATGATGAAGACAAGGCAAGATATGATCTTTCGATGATAGTGGGAAGAGATACTGACAGGCTTGACAGAAACGCGATGATAAGGGCGACAGTAGAAACTGTTGCGGAAAACACCTCTGACGGAGTCATAGCACCGCTTTTTTATACCGCGATAGCAGGCCCTGTCGCAGGAATGCTCTACAAGGCGATCAATACGATGGATTCGATGATAGGATACGATAATGACAGATACCGCTTTTTCGGAAGAGCAGCGGCAAAGCTTGACGATATCGTTAACTTCATTCCTTCACGGATGAGCGCCATTTTAATGATAGCTGCATGCATGATACTATCTCTGTTTGACAGCGTATACGATCCGGGGGCATCCATCAGGATATGGAGAAGGGACAGGTTAAATCACAAGAGCCCCAATTCGGCACAGACCGAGAGCGCCTGTGCGGGAGCTCTCAGAATAAAGCTGGGAGGAGACTCGTATTACGGAGGAGTACTGGTAAGCAAACCCTACATCGGAGACAATAACAAGAACATAGAAAACGAAGATATAAAGCGGGCAAACAGACTCATGTTTTTTGCCGAAGCGATACTTATGATGATTACAGTTTACATAATATATAGACTTATGTAAACAAAAAAGAAGAGATGAATCACGGCGGAGATATATACAGAAACAGAATAGATATGGATTTTTCGGTCAGTCTGAATCCTGCCGACATACCTCAAAAGATATATGATGCAATAAAAGAAGGGGTGGATAATGCCGGCTTTTATCCTGACATTGAACAGGAGAGCGTACGTAAATGCATCGGAGGATATGAAGGCATAAGTCCTGAATGCGTATTTGCGGGTAACGGTGCAAGCGAGCTGATCCTTGCCATTACGCGTGCTCTTAAGCCTGAAAATGTACTTTTGACAGAACCTGGATTCAGTGGATACAGATATGCACTGAATGGTTTACATAACTGTAAAACGGAAACATTTTGCCTAAAAGAGGATAACGGCTTCATACTCACACCGGACTTGAGTTGCAGGATCAGTAAGGATACAGATCTGATCTTTCTGTGCGATCCCTGGAATCCAACGGGAAAAAACATTGATGAGGATCTTCTTCTCTTAATACTTGAAAAGGCGAAGGAATCTGATACATATGTGGTTCTGGATCAGAGTTTTTTTCATCTATCAGAAAAATCTCTGAAAGGTTTTGATGTAAAGAGCATGCTGGAAAGATATGACAGGCTTATAGTATTAAGATCAATGACTAAGCTTCTTGCTCTTCCCGGCATCAGAACGGGCTATGTGATGGCTGATTGCGATATCATAAAAAGGATAAGAAAAGAACTTCCAGAATGGAATCTTTCGGTCATCTCACAGGAAGTGATAAAAGCAGGGATATCGCTCATATATGAGAGTGATTTTATAGATTCATCGCTAAGCCTTATAAAGAAAGAGAGAGCATATCTTGAAGATGCGCTGAGTAAACTCGGATTCAGAGTATATGACAGCGATACGAATTTCATCCTCATTGAATCGGAACATGAGCTTTATGAGAAACTACTGAGTAAAAACATACTGATCAGGGATCTTTCTGACTGCCCGGGCCTTATAAAAGGCTTTTACAGGATAGCTGTAAAGGATCACGGATCAAACATGATGCTTATTGAAAATATAAGAGAGATACTAAATGGACATTGAATATGTAAGACCTTCCGAAATCGAAAAGAGAAGCTTTGAGATCATTGAAAGAGAGCTCATTGACAGAGGTATCAAACTTGATAGCAGATATGCACCCATCATAAAGCGATGCATACATACGACAGCTGATTTTGATTATGCTAATACTTTGGTTTTTTCAAAGGATGCTCTGGAAAGATTCAGGTCACTTATTTTAGAAGGGGCAGTGATCGTAACGGATACAAATATGGCTCTTTCGGGGATAAACAAAAAAGAGCTTGAAAAATACGGCTGTGAGATACATTGCTATATGGCAGATGAGGATATAGCAAGCGAAGCAGTCAAAAGAGGCGTGACAAGG
This sequence comes from Lachnospiraceae bacterium, assembly GCA_017961385.1. Lineage (GTDB taxonomy): Bacteria > Bacillota > Clostridia > Lachnospirales > Lachnospiraceae > Colinaster. The sequence goes on along the minus strand of JAGCXJ010000113.1, from coordinate 1,274 downwards.
GCCAGCGTGAGCATGGAAAAAGCAATGACAATAGATAAGCCTGTCATATTTGTCATCGGAAATGCGCCTACAGCGCTGATAACGTTAAGAGAAAGCTATGACAGAGGATACAGACCGGCATTTGTCGTGGGAGTGCCGGTGGGATTTGTCAATGTGGAGGCAGCAAAGGAACTGATCATAAGCAGTGATATTGATCATATCGTAAACAGGGGAAGAAAGGGCGGAAGCAACGTGGCAGCTGCCATATGCAACGCATTACTTTATATGATGAGGGATGGAAAGATTTGAGATCTGGATTTACTACCGGAAGCTGTGCGGCTGCAGCAGCCAAGGCGGCAGCGAGCATGCTGCTATTGGGAAGCAGGAAAAACTCAATAAGGATAAGTACTCCCGCAGGTATCGATTATGAACCTCTTATAGAGGATATAAAAGTAGAAGAGGATAAGGTAAGCTGCGCCGTTAGAAAAGATGGCGGAGACGATCCGGATATCACAAACGGCATCCTGATCTATGCCTGTGTATCGCTAATAAGAGACGGCCTCTCACATGTTTTGATAGATGCAGGGATAGGTGTAGGAAGGGTGACCAGACCGGGACTGGATCAGGAAATCGGCAATGCGGCGATCAATTCCGTTCCGAGAAAGATGATAGAGAGTGAAGTAAGAGAAGTCATGGATATATCTGACTGCAGGGATTCTCTAAGTGTCATCATATCCGTACCGGACGGAGAGGAGATAGCAAAAAAGACATTCAATCCAAGGCTTGGTATAGAAGGCGGGATATCGATCATCGGCACATCCGGAATAGTGGAACCCATGAGCACGCGTGCCCTTCTTGATACTATAAGAGTAGAGCTTAATCAGAAAAAGGCTCTCGGAGCTCAGATCGCTGTGGCAACTCCCGGCAATTACGGCCTGGAGTTTATGAAAAAACAGTACGGATATGATCTTGAAAAGGCCGTTAAATGTTCAAACTATATCGGAGATACGATAGACATGGCAAGAGACATCGGATTTAAGAAGATGATCATTGTCGGACATGTCGGAAAGCTGATAAAGGTTTCGGGCGGGATAATGAATACCCATTCGCACGAGGCTGACTGCAGGATGGAACTGATGGCTGCGGCTGCATTTAAATGCGGTGCTGACAGTGAGACAATAAACTCGATACTTGACAGCTTATCCACTGAGGAAGCCTATGAATATCTGGTCAGGTGCGGGTTGCAAAAAGAAAGCTTTGAGTATGTGATGAATCGCATATCATATTATCTTAAT
>JAGCXJ010000112.1 GCA_017961385.1 Lachnospiraceae bacterium | reverse complement strand
GTAGCAGACCACGTGGTGATTGACCCTGAATGCATTAATCCTGTAGCCGTCCATCTCAAAAGTCTGATTCTTTCCGTTTATCTCAAGATACTTTATCTCAAAGGGAAGCTCTCTTGCTATCACGCGCAGTGATTCAACTACCGAAGCCACTCCTTTGGGGCCTATGATCGTAAGAGGATCAGTCCTGTCTGAATTTCCCATTGCAAGAAGCATTCCCGGCAGCCCGCTGATATGATCCGCATGAAAATGCGTAAAGCATATCACGTCTATGGGATTGGGGCTCCACCCCTTTTCCTTTAAGGCGATCTGAGTTCCCTCTCCGCAGTCTATAAGTATGCTCGAACCGTTATATCTTGCCATCATGGACGTGAGCCATCTGTATGGCAGCGGCATCATGCCGCCCGTCCCCAGCAAACAAATCTCCAACATTAATCTGTTACCTTTTCCAAAAGATCACCGCATCTTCTTTGGGCGATGTATAAAATCCGGGCCTTATGCCCTCGTTTACAAATCCAAGTTTTTCATAAAGAGATATAGCAGCCTTGTTTGATATGCGAACTTCAAGAGTAAAGGCGTAAACCGCCATATTTTTTGAAGCTTCTTCCATTATCCTTGTAAGGAGCAATTTGGCTATGCCTCTTTTTCTGTAGGAAGGATCGACCGCAACATTGCATATGTCACCTTCTCCTGCCGCTACTATCACTCCGCAGTTAGCCACTATATATCCGTTATCTTCAGCCACCATGTAGAGTGCAGCCTCATTATCTATCATATCCTCGAATGCATCCCTGCTCCAGGGTGTTGAAAAGCATTCCTTTTCGATTTGACTGACGCGGTCAAGATCTTCTTTTTTCATCTTCCTGACCGTAACGGCGCTGACACTCATGATTTATCCTTTTCATTTCTCTCACGCTCAGCCTGAGAGAGCCTCAGATAGACCGGAGCATGTTCGTTCGCTGTCTGACTTATACCTTTTTTAAGATATATCTCTCCTAGAGCAGCTATGACAGAACCTCTCTGTCTGTTTGCAAATGCAGGCGCATATACAAAATCCACCCTGCATGTCTTTTCGATCACAACCTTGAATACCGGAACCCCGTCCCCTAAAAAAACGACACTTCTGTCAATAGAATTGATCTTATCTATGATCTCTTCGATCGGTACTGCACACTGATCCTGTATCGTTTCCATCACACAGCTGTCGCCGTTTTCATAGAATTCATACAGACCTGTATATACCTGATCTCGTCTTGCATCCATTAAGGGACATATGATGCGGTCGCTCCCCCACATGTTGAAGGCAAGTCCTTCAACTGTAGGAACAGGTATTATGGGTTTGTTCCAGGCTCCCGCCAATCCCTTTACGCATGCGGAACCTATCCTTAGACCCGTAAATGATCCCGGTCCTGCTGCTACAGCTATAGCATCAACATCGCTCATATCCTCGCCAAGCATTGATGCTATCTCGTTTAACATCGGAAGGAGAGTCTGCGAATGTGTCTTCATGTTGTTGACCGTATATTCTGCTTTTGTTATGCCGTCCTCAATGAGAGCAACACTTGCCACCATCCCGGACGAATCTATTCCGAGTATCTTCAATTATCCCACTTCCGTAATCTTTATATTTCTGAAATCAAACCCCTTATCAAGGTCCTTTGTTATCTCTATCCTCGTATATCTGTCAGGCAGTATATCGCTTATAAGATCGGCCCACTCTATCAGACTCACTCCGTCGCCGTATACATATTCCTCGTATCCGATCTCTTCCATCTCGCTCTCATCGCCTATCCGATATACATCGAAATGATAAAACGGCAGCCTTCCGTCATCATAGACCTGCACGATGGTAAATGTCGGTGAACATATATAATCCTTTACTCCGAGCCCTGCAGCAAATCCCTGTGTAAACACGGTCTTTCCGACACCGAGCTCTCCTATGAGAGTACATACCTGACCAGGATATGCCTTCTTGCCCATTTCAAAGCCAAGATCATAGGTTTCCTTTTCGCTATTAGATTCTACTGTCTTAAAATCCTGCATCATTGCTTTATCTTCACCTTGTCCGGAGACATATGCGTGCTTATCATCTCGATAAGCGCATATTTATCCTCCTTAAGATCCTTCTTTGGAAATATCCAGGCATTCATCTTTCCCGTTGCTAAAATGATGCTCTGGTTTGTAGAATATGCCTTGTACATATCCTTCCATTCAACTTTCATCTCATCAGATCCGTCAGATACCGTCACTCCCTCATCATCCATCGAATAATGCATGGCTTTTTTAAATGCCGGATTTAAAAGCATCTGCTTCTTTGCTCTCGTATAGAGAGTCACAGGCATATAAAACAGAATGATCAGACCTGCAACGAGCATAGGAAGGTAATCCGTATTCATAAAAAAACCTATGATGAGCAAAATACCTACCATGGTCCCGAGCAGCCCCGAAGCACTTGTATATGCGTGATGCATATTGTAATCATAGAGAGCTGACGTAGTCATCCTGACATCAAATTCACACTTCATAAGTCACTCCAAATCATAATTTACACGATTATATATTATATCACAAAACCATATATTCACTCAAGACAATAAAAAACCACCGTCCCCTGTTTGAGACGGTGGTCAAATGGTACTTATTCGTATCTTAGAGCTTCTATCGGATCCATCTTTGCGGCTTTGTTTGCCGGATAGAATCCGAAGAATATTCCTATTGCGGTAGAGAAACTTAGTGATATCACGATCGCCCTAAGTGAAGGCATGGGAGATGTCTTCATGAGCGCGGCCGCTATCGCTCCCAGTCCGCTTCCTACAAAGATTCCTATCAGCCCTCCTATAAGACAGATAACAACGGCTTCTATTATAAACTGGATCCTTATCGAACTGTTGGGCGCTCCGAGCGCTTTTCTTGTTCCTATCTCTCTTGTTCTTTCGGTAATGGATACGAGCATGATGTTCATGACACCAATGCCTCCGACAAGAAGAGCGATCCCGGCTATTACTGATATTCCTATCGTAACTGTATTGATCAGCGATGTTGCTTCATCGATTATGGAAGACATGTTGTAGCAGGATACATGGATCCTCTCGTTGTTTGAATAGTAGTGCTTCTCAAAGAAATCTTCCATGTCATTTGTAAGCTGTTCCTGATCGACTCCCTGTTTTGCCATGACTGTGAAATTGAATATATAATCTTCATGAATTATATTCTGTGCAGCCTGATAGGGAATGTAGAGATTTGTTCTGACATTGTCACCGGATGACATGCCCATTCCTGCAAATGCATCCTTATATTCATATACACCGACTATGGTAAACTTATAAGTCTTTCCGTCTATCTCAACGGTAACACTCTCTCCCAGAGCATCCTTTGCCTTGCCGCCGTACATTATATCCACATACTTTGAGGATACGATAGCGACCTTTGCTGCTGTATCAGTCTCACCGATAGTAAAGAAGCGCCCGTCAATAAGTTTGACATCATCTATCAAAAATGTCCCAAGCGTGACACCTACAAGCGTCACCTTGGCAGTATCCTTGTCTCTCTTGACCTCTGCTGCGCCGACTTCACTTGTTACAGATATAGCCTTTAATCTGTCATTGAAATGCTGTGCAAAATCTGTCAGCATATCCCTGTTCATCAGATCGCTGTAGTCATACCAGTAATCGCCGTCATAGTCTTCTCTGAAATCAAGATACATCTGGATGTTATTGGCTCCAAAGCCTTCCATAGTATCGGACAGCTTAGCCGAGATCGAATCGCCCGCCGACATGATGGCTATGACCGAAGATACACCGATTATGATACCTAACATTGTTAACAGCGAGCGCATCTTGTTTGCTTTTAAGCTAAAGAGTGCCAGTCTGAAGTTTTCATACAGCATCATCATATGCGTGGCCCTCCCTTTCTCCCACTATCTCT
>JAGCXJ010000111.1 GCA_017961385.1 Lachnospiraceae bacterium | reverse complement strand
TGTACTTGATAAATACTCAGTAAAAGGCAACTTTTTCGTAAGAACCAATAACGTATCAAACAATCCCAATCTTTTGAGAGCAATAGCAGCTGATGGTCATATGGTCGGTTCGCATTCAAATACCCATATGCCTATGTGGTATTCATCAGTGGATGACAAAGGCAATTATTCATTTGAATCCATGACAGAGGAGGAGGCTGCAACCTTCAGAAAAGATATAGTAACAAGCTATACAGTTCTTAACAGATATATAGGTGATGTATCTGTAGATGGACGAAATTCTCTTACAACTATTTACAGGCCGCCGACACTTGCAGTGAGCAGGATCGGAATGTATCAGCTTTACGATGTCGGATATACATATATAGTCAGTGGAGACATTAGTACCTCGGACTATGCCGCAGGTTCTGTTGATGAACTTGTTAACACATTAAGAAGTGGTAAACAGATGTGGTACGGTTTAGAAAAAGTAACGGGCGGAAGCTGTCTTGTCATGCATATGTCACCTGAAGCGCAGTATACTGCTGAGGCTTTGGATATAATGATTCCAGAGTGGCAGGCACAAGGCTACACAATAGCAAGAATTGATGATTATCTCAGATAGATGTAAGGATAGAACGATGGAATTTTTAGATAAACGTAAAAGAAAACGTGGACAGACAACGAAGGATGTTATTCTTCATGAAAAGAAAGATAGAAGGCTGTTATCATATGTTCCTGATAACAGTGCTGAAAGAGGCTCTACTGACAGAAGAGGTCATGAGGACGAACTCGTATCAAATTTCGAAGATTTTATGAATGAAAGGAAATCCGGAATTAGATACGAGACTGGTTTTGACGTTGTATTATACGGAAAAGGATCTTCTAGAAGCTTGCTTGGCAGATATACAGGTAAGGTTCTTGATATATCAAATACAGGTATGCTGGTAGAAATAGACAAAAGCATGGTCGAACCTCTTCAGAAGTCAGGTAATGTATGGAGCAAATTCACGGTAGTTCCCGGAAGCATGCCTGAAGGCTATGAAATGAAAGTCAACCAGAAAGTTGAAGTAGTAAGAGTATTTACCAGAGCAGATGGAAGCTGTGTTTGCGGAATAAAGTTTAGCAAAGACCTGTCAAAGTATGCTGCAGCTAACAAGGATTTCTATATGGTGACTGCATCGTCTTTGATGCTATTATTCATATGCGCATCGATACTCTTTATGAGAGCTGAAAGCATCATATACTTTAAATTCAATAAATGGCTATATCTATATAGTATCATTACTGCGCTCTTTCTCCTAAGCAGATACTTTTTTGGAGCACTTTACAGGCCAAAGAAGGTAGACCCCTCATTTACACCAGGCGTATCAATACTGATACCATGTTTTAATGAGGAAGAATGGATTCAGCGTACGATACTCAGCTGTATCAATCAGGAATATCCTATAGACAAACTTGAAGTAATTGTAATTGATGATAAATCGACAGATAACTCAGTAGCAAAGATCAAAGAGATCGTTGAAAAACTTAAGTCTGAATCACCTGAAAGATACTGTATTGAAGACAGACTGTCTTATTATGTTCAGCCTAAGAATGCAGGTAAACGTGAAGCTCTTGTAGAAGGTGCATTAAGAGCAAAACATGACCTGGTTGTTTTCGTTGACTCCGATTCATTCCTCGATCCCTTTGCTATAAGAAATCTGGTGCAACCGTTCAAAGATCCCAAGATGGGTGGAGTTTCAGGAAGAACTGATGTAGCTAATACATATACAAATGCACTTACAAAAATGCAGGCTGTTCGATATTACATTGCCTTTAGAATAATGAAAGCTGCTGAGGGCTTCTTTGATTGTGTAACATGTCTCTCTGGTCCTTTGTCATGTTATAGAAAATCTATAATACTCGAAAACAAGGATGCATGGCTAAATCAGAGATTTCTAGGTCAAAAGGCTACATTCGGAGATGATAGGTCAATGACAAATTTTGTCTTGAGGCATCACAGAGCAACCTATCAGGATACTGCTGTATGTTCAACAATCGTTCCAAATCGTCATAAAATGTTCTTAAAACAGCAGATGAGATGGAAGAGATCATGGCTTCGTGAGTCTCTAATAGCAGGAAGATTTATCTGGAAGAAAGAACCTTTTGCGGCTCTATCGTTTTATATGGGACTTGTTGTTCCGATCGCAGCACCTATAGTAGTCTTGTATAACCTTGTATATGTTCCTTTCACGCATCATATATTTCCCAAGTCATTTTTGCTTGGATTATTACTCATGTCTTTATTGATGAGTATGGCGCAGCTTCTTCTCAGTAAGAGCTCAACCTGGTTCTATGGCCTTTTATTCTGCATATATTATGAACTGGTTTTGCTTTGGCAGATGCCTATCGCTTGGTTCACATTCTGGAAGTCTACATGGGGAACAAGAATGACTCCCAATGATATAAAGGCCGCAGAAAAAAAGATCAGAAGAAGAATGGCTAAATATGTAACTCGTGAATATATATCTGTTCAGGAATTTGCTGAAGCCATAGGAATTGGTGAAACGTTTATTAGGGAACAGATGGAAGGAAGATTATCTCCTTTTGTAGTTATTGAAGGCGATACAAAGATGATAAAGCCTGAAGCTATAGAAGCTTTGTTTAAAGCTGAGAGCTTCGACGACAAATATGAGGCTCCTACGGTAATAAAAGAACCAGTAATTGAAAGTATTACTGCAGAACCTATAAAAATCGATAATGAATCGAAAAACGAGACTGATATAGTTTCTGAAGTTCAAAATGAACCTGTTAAAGTATACAACGAGCCTGCAACGCAGGATAGTGTAATAAGGCATACATCTATAGCAAATGATTCTTCTAAGGATGAACTTGTACAGAGAATCAATGAACTCGAGAGCAAATACGAAACATTGATCCTAAGCAATATTGAAGAGAAAAAGCAGCTGTTGCAGATCATCACAGAAAAGGATAATCAGATAACTGAGCTTACCAAGTGCTTGCAAGAAGTTATCAGAAAGGTAGGTGCATGATTATGTACAGATTTGAAACGCCTAAAGATGTGAGCAGATTCATAAGATCTTTAATAGAATTGCTTATATTGCTCGCCTTACTGTTTGTTGTTCTTAAAGCATTGCTGGTATTTGCGGTTTATGAGCCATATAACAAAGAAGACAACTCCATAGTTTCAGGAAATGATAATGGATTTATTGCTCTTTCATATATAGGAGTTGATCGAGAGGGAACTGAAACACTCATTTCCACTCAAAAACTTGATGAGCAGCTTGGAGCACTTCATGATCTTGGATATGTTACTATCAGTCAGCAGGATATAATAAACTACTACAACGAAGGAAAAAATCTTCCTGACAAGGCACTTTTCCTTATGTTTGAAGACGGAAGAAATGATACAGCTATTTATGCTCAGTCAATAATGGAAAAGTATAATGATAAAGCAACTATGTTCACCTATGCAGAAAAGTTCAGGAGCAAGGATACGCATTTCCTGATGCCGAATGACTTAAAAGGACTGGAAGAAAACGGATTCTGGGAAATTGGAAGCAATGGGTACAGACTAAGCTACATAAATGTTTTTGACAGATATGACAGATTCATTGGAGAACTTAAGAGTACAGAATACGCCGGTATGATGCAGTATTTCGGAAGAGACTATACGCATTATCTCATGGACTATATTAGAGATGAAAAAGATCTTCCTGTAGAAACGTATTCTATGATGAAAGAAAGAATACTGGGTGAATATTCACTTATGAAAACTGAATATACACAGGGACTTGGCAAAATTCCAGCAGCATACACTCTGTTGCATTCCAATACTGGTGCATTCGGCGAAAATGACAAAGTAAGCGCTGTTAACGAAGAAGGAATAAGAAATACCTTTGCAATGAATTTCAACAGAGAGGGTTTCTCGCTGAATGACAGAGAAAGCAGTATTTATGATCTTACAAGAATGCAGCCTCAGTCCAACTGGTATACAAATCATCTTCTCATGAGGATAAAATATGATCTTCAGGAAGATAAAAGAGATGAGATTGTATTTGTTGAAGGAGATTCTAGCCAAAACAAATACTGGGCTGTTAAGAAGGGTGCAGTAGAATTTAAAGAAGAGAAGCTCGTATTAACATCCGAGCCTAAGGATTGCGGTCTTATCAAACTGTCTGACGGACTATCACACAAAAACTTAAGCTTTTCTTCGATTCTTTGCGGTAATAAACTCGGTTATCAATCCATCCTCTTAAGAGCTGATGATGATGGAAATAACGGCATCGAAGTTGTACTCTATAATAATAGGATGTATCTAAAACAAAACGGGAAACTGTTAAAGGAAACTGACCTTTACGAATTTGATGAGATACCAAAGATCTCAATTGAAGAGGACAAGAGAGATACTCTTGCAGGAGAGTATGCCGCTCTTGCCAAGAATGCAGTAAGTGACAAACAGTCTACTGAGTACAAAAAACTTAAAAAGCAAGTAGAGAATACTCAGGTTAAATCAGTTGAAGAAGGTGCTGAAGAATACAGACCTGAACTTCAGCTTCATGATCTTGCGCAAAGAAAGATTGAGATTGTTTTAAATGATGATAGAATATCAGTAGGTTTGGATGGTAAAGCACTTTGGACAGATATTGAACTTGATAAGTCTGAAGAAGGATCGATCTTTTTAAAGAGTGCATGGACGGATTATGAGTATAGCCAGAGAAATATAGCGGATGATGTTTATGATGCAGTATTTGAGAAGATGATTATCACAGATACCGATAATGATAAGAAGATCTACAGCAATATACTTGAAGGAACAGTCAAAGCCAGACAAACCGTATCAGATATATGGAATGGTATTATTAACTGGTTTATCAAAAATATATAATGCAGATAACTATTTTAGCGGTAGGAAGTATTAAAGAAAAATTTTATAGAGAAGCGATCAAAGAGTTCGAAAAAAGGCTATCCAGATATTGCAGATTAAAGATCATTGAAGTTGATGATGAGAAAACTCCTGATCCTGGCAGTGAAAAAATGTGTGAAATGGTACTTAAAAGAGAAGGAGATAAGCTTTCTTGTCATATACCGGATAATGCATATGTAATTTCTCTTGCTATTGAAGGAAGAAAATACGATTCCGTGGAATTCTCAAAAAAGTTAAATAATCTGGCGATAACAGGAAAAAGCAACATAGTATTTATTATAGGCGGGTCTTTAGGAATATGTGAAGATATCAAAAAAAGATCTGATGAATTATTAAGTTTTTCAGATATGACTTTCCCTCACCAGTTGATGCGTGTTATACTTCTTGAGCAGGTATATCGTGCATACAGGATAATTCAAAACGAACCGTATCACAAATAGCAGGGGGGTATTAAATGGAAACTTTGATTTTGATCATTGCCATAATAGTTGCCGCGATATCGGTCTACTGGTACATCAGGCTTATGACTAAAGACAATAAGAGCAAAAAGGAGATATGGCTTGCTCTGCTTTGCTTCTGGGGAGCTTTTATTTCGGTCGCTATCGCTTATGTTATAATAGCAGGACGGATCGGACCGCAACAGTAAATATTTTGGAATTTTTTTAAGACTCACATATATTTGTGAGTCTTTTTATGTTATAATTGTAATGCATTTTATGTAAGGATAGGAGGTTTAGTTTAATTATGGCTATGAGATTGGTTACCCGTTCAGACTTTGACGGACTGGCATGCGGTGCTTTGTTGCTTGAAGCGGGGGTTATTGATCATTGGAAGTTTGCTCATCCGAAGGATCTTCAGGATGGGCTCATAGAAATAGATGAGAATGACTGTCTTGCTAATGTTCCATATGTTGAGGGATGTGGACTTTGGTTTGATCATCATTCCAGCGAACATGAAAGACTTGCTCTTGAAGGCAAATATAAAGGCGAAAGCCGTATCACTCCTTCATGTGCAAGGATTATTTACGAGTACTACGGCGGTGCAGAAAGATTTCCTAATTACCACGATATGATGGTAGCAGTTGACAAAGTTGATTCTGGCAATCTTACCGTCGATGAAATATTGAATCCGACAGGATGGATACTTGTAGGATTTTTGATGGATCCCAGAACAGGTCTTGGAAGATGGAGACAGTTCACTGTCAGCAATTATCAGCTCATGGAAAAGCTAATGGTTGCATGTAAGGACAAGACTACTGAAGAAATCCTCGAGATGCCTGACGTTAAAGAACGTATAGAAGTTTATAATGAGCAGACTGCTAAATTCAAAGAGATGGTAACTGCTCATACTCGCGTTGAAGGCAATGTAATAATCAGTGATCTAAGAGGAGTTGATCCTATATATACCGGCAACAGATTCATGATCTACAGCATGTATCCTGATCAGAACATATCTGCATGGATCGTTGCAGGAAAGGGCGGACTTGGATGTTCAGCTGCTGTTGGATACAGCATTATCAACAGATCCTGCACAATAGATGTCGGAAGCCTGATGCTTAAATATGGCGGCGGCGGACATAAGAAAGTAGGTACTTGTCAGTTCTCTGATGCGAATATAGGAGATCTTGATAAGATGATAAAAGAACTTTGTGATATGGCTAATGCTTAAATGATTCAGACAATGGGGGTTGCTGATGGAAGACAGAATTTTTAACAACGAGCATGTT